>JALZOH010000298.1 GCA_030857305.1 Acidobacteriota bacterium | reverse complement strand
GCGGTTCGCAACGCTGAATAATACAGCCTCAATTTGACGTGAATTTACCGGAGATTTTATAGTGTTAGCTCTAATTTATTTAATTGTGATGGTAATGCTCGGCGATTTGATTTGCCGACGCTTTTACTCGTTTGTCTCGCTGCCTCATCGCTTAGCTGCCGCTTTTCTCTCCGGGCTTCTTATCAGCACTTGGTTCACATACCTCGCCGCGCTGCTTTTTGCGCGATCATCGAAGCCTCTTTTGTGGGGCAATCTGTTGTTCTTCGCTGCGGCTTTCGGTTTCATTCTTTGGTTAAGACAACGCTCGTCGAAAGAACACTCGCCCCAAGCAGTTTCGTCCCTAGCGACCAAAGCTGACAGATGGGATTGGATTATCATCGGACTTTTTCTTGTCTTCGTGGGCTGGCAAATGTTCAGCACTTTTAGTATGTCGGACGGGAAAGTACAGATCGCCAATCATCAATGGAGCGATTTTGGTTCAACCGTCAGCATCATGCAGAGCTTCGCGCTCGGTCACAACTTTCCGACCGAATACCCGCACTTTTCAGGCGACCGCATTCGCTATCATTTTCTTTTTTATTTTCAAGCCGGAAACCTCGAGTATCTCGGACTTAACCCGGCATTGAGCAATAATATTTTGAGCATTTTGTCGCTCGTTTCGATGCTCGTTCTGGTGATGACCCTCGGCGTTGTTTTGTTCCGCTCGCGGGCGGTCGGACGAATCGGAGCGGCACTTTTCTTTTTTCACGGCTCACTCTCGTTCATTCCCTTCTTGATTTCACAAGGGTCAATCGGCAATGCACTCAACGCAGCTCTGACGGCGCGTGATTTTCTTCCGTCCGGTTTTCCGTATCGCGGCGAACTGTGGGGAGTCTGGTCGCAAGTCGTTTTTATTAATCAACGCCACTTGGCAACCTCTGTCGGTCTGTTGCTGCTAGTTCTCATATTCTTGATTACTCGCTACCGCGCGGCACTTTTGCTTGATGAAGCATCGCACATACGGGAGAACAATCAACTTCACGACGAATCAGAAGCGAATGACGGTGCGGAGCCGGAAGATTCGAAAAGCGGTTTGTTAAACGGCGGGCTGAAAACCACCGCTCCATTCATCTTTTCCGGCGTGCTGCTCGGACTTTTGCCGATGTTCAACAGCGCAATCTTTATGGGAGCGTTTGCGGTGCTGGGGTTTTTATTCGTTTTGTTTCCATTGAAAAAACAAATGCTCTGGCTCGCTGCGACCACCGCCGTAGTCGCGCTTCCGCAAGTGATTTTTCTCAAAACAGGCAATATGAGAGATGCCGGCTATTCACTTTTTCATTGGGGCTATACCGTGGAAAATCCGACTTTGATCAGTGTCGTTCATTACCTCGGTTTCATCTTTGGCTTTAAATGGCTGCTGATTGCCCTCGCTTTGTTCCTGGCGACAAAATTTCAACGGCGCGTAATGATTGCTATTTCAAGTTTGATTGCGCTCGCCTTTTTCTTCCAGTTCAGCGACGAAGTTTTAGCAAATCACAAATTTCTCAACCTCTGGCTCATTGTCGCCAACTTATTTGTCGCTTACAGTCTCTGGCGTTTGTGGAATATGACCTGGTTGAAAAGCGCATTGCCGGGCAAAATCGCCGCCGTCGCGTTCATCCCGCTTCTCACGATTGGCGGAATTATTGACTTGTTTCCGATACGCAACGGTTATTGGGTGGAAATGCCTTTCGAGGATGACGCGCTCATTCGCTGGGTGCGCGAGGAAACCGACCCGAAAGCGATTTTTCTTTCGTACAGATTTGTCAATCATCGCATTCTGCTGGCGGGACGCCCCCTTTTTTACGGACATCCTTACTTCGCCTGGTCGGCGGGTTATCCGACTACCGAGCGCGACATTACTTACAAAAAAATGTTCGAGGAACGAAATCCGCAGAAACTGTTGCGTTTGCTGCGAGCGAACAAAATTTCTTATGTAGCGATTGATGATGGAATTAGAAAGGGTGACTTTATTAAAAATCCGAACGAGGCAGTCTTTAAAAGTAATTTTGAGCGTGTCTTTCAAGACATCGAGAACCGTTATGATGGATTGATAATTTTCAAAGTTCCCGCCAATCTGTCGGATGTTCCTGCCTCGCTGCTGGAAATGTCTACGAACGCCGATGCTGATACGAACGTGCCTCCCGTCAGCGCTTTTAAAGGCGGGCAGGGGAGAGAGCGCGGTCAGTTTGAAAAGCCGCGCGGCATTGCGGCGGATGCGGCAGGCAATTTATATGTTGCCGATTGGGGCAACTCGCGCATCCAGAAGTTTTCGCCGGAAGGCGAATTTCTCAACACTTTCGGAAAATCCGGCGTGCGTGAAGGCGAATTGCGCGAGCCGAACGGCATCACGATTGATTCAGCCGGAAAAATCTATGTTGCCGACGCTCTCAATCATCGTCTGATTAGATTTAATACCGATGGAAGCTTTGAAAAAGAGTGGAGCGGACCGGCACCCGGATTCTACGGACCGCGCGATGTCGCCATCGGACCGAACAAACAGCTTTACGTTCTCGATCAAGGCAGATCGCGCGTTGTCCGACTCGAGCCGGAAAGCGAGAATTTCGCGGAATGGGGACAAAAGGGAATGGGCGAAGGCGAGTTTAACGATCCGACCGGACTTGCTGTGGAGGGCGACAGGGTTTTCGTAACCGATGCGGGCAACAACCGCATTCAGGTTTTTGATCTCGACGGTAAGTTTATCCGTCAGTGGGACGTTCCCGAGTGGGATAAATACCTTTGGCATTACCCGGATACGGCGTTTGACACAAACGACAAACGCCTTTACGTAACGAGCGGCTGGACAAATGAAGTTCTTGTTTTCGACGCCGACGGAAATCGGTTAGACTCGCTCAAGTCGGTAGAAGAGCCTGCCAAGCTGGACAATCCATCGTCGCTCGTCCTGGCTGATGCGAAAAGTGGAAAGCGTCTCTATGTTCTCAACACCGGAGGCGCCCGCGTGTCGGTATTTGAGCTGGGCAAAGTGAAGCTGCAGAAGTAGCTTCGCCTGGTCGATTGTCAGTCCCAATCGCTGGCAGCGCGAAAACTGGATCAGTAAAATTTTCAAGAAAAAACTGCCCAAACCATAAGTTAAAGCTTTCATAGAAAGGGCAAGAAATTTATTCACTTTAACTCAATTATTTTTTTCGCTTCCCCAATTGCTTCTTCCAAATTCGTAATTTGCCCGTCAAGTTGTTTTTCGTAAATCGCGTTTATAATTTCAGTAAATCGCGGCGAAGGCGTTAAGCCTAATTCCTTCAAATGCCTACCCATAAGGAGCGGTTTCGGTGCTTCTTTTTCAATTTCCAGCTCTTGCACTCGCTTGATGAACCATTCTTGCGGAACAGCATCAAACCACTTTTCTTTGGGAATCCAATCGGCGTTTCGCCCCAATGTATCAGCGCGGGAAACACGATAAAGCAAATCCGGCTCGACCTTTCTGGCAAGCCTTCGGAATGCGCCGTCGCCCAAATTCTCGCGCTGTTTGTAAAACTCTCCGGGCTTCAAATGATAACGGACAAGCTGGACGACTTGCTCGCGCACATCAAAATTATTGATTGTATAAATTCCGAGTCTGTCCAAAAAAGCAACAGTTGGTTCAACGCCCGCTTCATCATGCGCGTGCGAACGCCAGCGTCCGTCAAAAAACGTTGTCGTTGCAGGCTTTCCGAAATCGTGACAAAGCGCGCCGAGCATCACCGCCACTTTTTTCGCATACGGCAAATCATCAATAAGTTCTCTGGCGCGGTCGACAACCAGCAAAGTATGCACATCGACATCTCCCTCCGGATGCCATTCTGATTCTTGCGGAATACCGATGAGCGCTTCCATTTCGGAAAAAAGCTGTTTTGTGACTCCTAACTCATAAAACCACTTTAAACCGACGGAAGGTTGTCGCGCATTTAACAAAAATTTCTCGAGTTCACCCCAAACTCTTTCCTTCGGCAAATCAGTCAAATCAATTGTTCGACAAATCTCGATTGTCTCTGCATCAATTTCAAACT
>JALZOH010000297.1 GCA_030857305.1 Acidobacteriota bacterium | reverse complement strand
TTGTACAATTAAAGGGCGGCGAAGGAATTGTTACCGGAAATTTTAGTTAAGTGCCGGGTGTCGTTCAGAGCCAGCACGCGGACGTTATTTCTGCCGCGAATTTCAAAACGGTTGATGCCGCAGTTGGAAGTTACAAGCCACGGTGTAGTTCTCGTGTGTCGATGAATCGCTCCGATCAGGTAAAGAGTTAAATAACAAATGGCGCCCGTATGCGAAAAAATAGCGATATTTTCACCTTGGTGTGAATTTAAAACTTCACCCAGACCATTGGTGGCGCGTCTCAGTAATTGGCGATAACTTTCCCCGCCAGTAATGACGTGGTGGATGTTGCGGTTAACCAGCGCATAATAGTCTTTCGGAAATTCCGCTTTTGATTCATCAAACGTTAAGCCTTCGAGGACGCCTACTTTTCTTTCACGAAAGGCGGACGTTTTGATAATCGGCAGATTTAATATTTTGGCAAGCGGCTCGGCAGTTTGAAGGGCACGAAAAAGGTCGCTCGAGTAAATTACCGTAATGCGTTCTTTCGCAAGCACCTGGGCAGTTATTTCAGCTTGCTGCGCACCTAGTTCCGAGAGCGGCGTGGGAGAATGCCCGCCAAACCGCCCGGCGGCGTTTCCGGCAGATTGACCGTGTCTGATGAGATAAAGTCTGGTAACGGGCATTTTTATAAAGTAAAAAGGCAAAAGTAAAAAGTAAAAAGTTAAAAAACATTTAAAAAACTAAGAAGAGAAGTGTGGAACTTAAATTCCTCATTTTTGCCTTTTACCTTTTTACTTTTGCCTTACTGCCTCAGGCAGTAACAGTTTCGGCTTTCAGCTTTTCGGTTTGGTAATGCGTGGTCAAACCTTCGATAAATTCATCGAGCGCGCCTTCCATCACCAAATCGAGTTGGTGAACCGTCAAACCAATTCGGTGGTCTGAAACCCGGTTTTCCTTAAAATTATAAGTGCGGATTTTCTCCGAACGGTCGCCGCTGCCGACCTGGGATTTGCGTTCGCTTGCCTGCGCGTCGTGAACTTTTTGTTCTTCAATTTCTTGAAGTCGCGCCCGCAAAACGCGCATCGCTTTTTCACGATTTTTAATTTGCGATTTTTCGTCCTGCATCGAAACGACAACGCCGGTCGGTAGATGCGTCAGACGGACGGCGGAATAAGTCGTGTTGACGCTTTGACCGCCTGGACCGCTTGAACAAAACGTATCAATCCGCAAATCATTCTGATTTATCTGCACGTCAACTTCTTCGGCTTCGGGAAGAACGGCAACCGTAATCGCCGATGTGTGAATGCGCCCGCTCGTTTCCGTCTGCGGAACGCGCTGTACGCGGTGAACGCCCGACTCATAACGCATTTTGGAATAAACGCTGTCGCCTTCAATCATCGCAAAGGCTTCTTTGATACCGCCGACGCCGGTGTCCGCCGCATCTAAAACTTCCATTTTCCAGCCTTGCCGTTCAGCATAACGCGCATACATCCGCAAAATTTCCGCCGCGAAAAGTGTCGCTTCATCGCCGCCGGTTCCCGCGCGAATTTCCAGAATCACGTTCTTTTCATCGTTCGGATCTTTCGGAATCAGCAAAAACTTCAAATCTTCATCGCCTTTTTTAAGATTCTCTTCAAGCTCGGCAATTTCAAGTTCGGCAAACTCGCGCATTTCCGCGTCTTCGGTGGCAGCCACTATTTCTTTGGCGCCGTCGAGTTCTTCCTGCGTCTTCTTCAATTCACGATATTTTTTGACAATCTCGCCGAGCGAACGGTGTTGTTTCATTAGCTTCGTGTAGGCGGAAATATCCGACATAATATCGGGCGAAGACAATTGATTATTCAACTCTTCGTAATTTTCTTCGATTTGTGCAAGTTTCTCTAACATAATTTTATAGTTATCAGTCAACAATCATCAGTTGTCACATTAATTTTTGTTAACGATAAATAAAAATAACGCCAACTCTTTTTTTGCCATTTGCAGAGAAGCGTAAAAATTTTACACCAAGTGCGAACGGCGCGTGAAAAGCGTCGGCGTTTATTTTTGGAAAGCTAATGTAATGTTGAAAATAAATTCATTAATTTCAAGAATTTATTTCTAAGCTGTTTCTTCGGCAGTTGCCGTTGCTGATCCTGCTCCGCCGCGGGCATAACGCTTGTTAAAGCGGTCAACACGTCCGGCAGTGTCGACTAATTTTTGTTTGCCCGTAAAAAACGGATGGCATTCCGAACAGATTTCAATGTGTAAATCTTCGCCCGTCGTCGAGCGGGTTTTGAAGTTGTTGCCGCAGGCACAGCTAACTGTGATTTCGTCGTAATTTGGATGTATTTCTGGTTTCATTGCTTTATATTTCCCTCGGTATAATATTGCGCAAACAGCGCAAACTGTAATAATAATTGTGTTTTAGATGAAAGGTCAAGTTAAAAGGTTTTCCAGACGTTGTTCTTTGATTCCGTAAAACTCTTTGATCGCTCTAATTTGCTCGTCTAATTTTTCAAAATTTGCTTTTCTTCCTGTCCGCGTACCGACAATCATATTGTTTTTCGGCGTGTGTTCGGTCGAGATAAATTCAAAAATTTTCGTTGAATAACCGCTCCGCTCAAGCAGAAGGGCGCGTAGTCCGTCGGTCAAAGTTTCAGCTTCACGCTCTAAAATAACGCCGTGGCGAAAGATTCCGCTTAGGAATTCGGGCGCTTTCATCTGCGGTCGGATTTCCTGATGACAGCACGGCGCGACGACAATCAAATCCGCTTCGGCTTTGATACCTTTGAAAATCGCGTCGTCCGTGGCGGTATTGCAGGCGTGCAGCGCGACTAAAACGTCAACGTTCGTTAGTTCGTAATTATCGATCAAGCCGCGCGCAAATTTCAGATTTTCAAACTCGCTTGCTCCGGCAATATCGTTGCATAAACCGACGAGTTCTTCTCTTGTATCGACTCCTGTTAAATGTATGTCAATTCCGCGCGTATTCTTAAAATAATCGTAAGCGGCAAAAGTCAAATAACCTTTGCCCGAACCCATATCAACGATATTTAATTTTTGTTTGCCGGCAAGCGGCGATTTATCAATCAAATTTCCCAAGATTTCAACAAATTTATTGATTTGTCGCCATTTGTCCTGTTGTTTGTCGCGGATTTCGCCTGCCTCGGTGGTGATGCCGAGCGCTTTGAGATAAAAACTATTTTGATTGACAAGAACTTGTTTTTCGCGGTTGTGAGACGAATCAGGTTTTGACTTAAATGTAGGCTTCCCCTCGTTTAAGCGCGATTTTCCCTTTTTGCCGATGTCGAGTTGAAAATCGTTACGAAGCGTAAAAAGATGACCGCTAAAAAAATCTTTGCCAAGTAATTCCTTGATAATTTTCAAGCCCTCGGTAAAATCAAAATTCTTTGCCGTATCGCGCATATCTTGTCTGTAAAGGAAAAAAAGTCGTGTGCCCTTTTTTGTTTCCAGAAGACGTATTAATAGTTTTTGCAAATGCGCTTCAGTTCCGCGATAATTGCCTAAAGTCATTTTAACGAATGTTTTTTCCGAAAGGCTTTTCGCAAATTCACTGATAAATTTTTCGATATTTTCGGTCGTCATAAATTAGCCGCGAATAACACGTTTAACACGAATAAAAGATGAAAACAATCAATCAGGAAGATTTTACAAATAACCTTCTCGCCCTGTTCAAAGAAACTTTTGAAGGCTCCTCGCCACAGGTGAGCGCGTATCTGGATCGAGGCGTCGGCGTTTTGAATACGATTGAGAAACTTTCGGCGCACAATGCTTCGCGCCCAATTGAAGAAAACGGCGCGACAATCGCCGCCCACACGGAACACGCGAGATTTTATCTGGTCGCGCTGCTTGAATTTATGAACGGCAGAACCGAAAAAGTTAATTGGGACGAAAGCTGGCTGGTCAAAATTGTTGATGAAACTGAATGGAAACTACTCAAGGAAAACGTGCGCCGCGATTATGAAATCGTCGTGGAAACTTTTCAGAAAGTCGAGGATTGGGACGATGAAAAGGTTGGCGACGCGATAACATCGTTGTACATACGG
>JALZOH010000296.1 GCA_030857305.1 Acidobacteriota bacterium | reverse complement strand
CCAAACTTGCTATCTCTCGTAGAAAAGTGTTTAATCTTAGTTTGCTCTGTCAGCCGATAATCCGAGCAAACGGGAGTGTGATAAAGAGAGTGGCTTTTGTATCAGTTAATAATAACGAATCTATCGAGAGTGCGCTGCGCCGTTTTAAGCGCAAAGTGATTACCGAAGAAATTATCAAGGATTTAAAAAAACACGCGCATTTCATTCCGCCCGGTCAAAAGGCGAAACTTAAATCGGCGAATGCTCGCAAGCGTAACCGCAAGCGTTTCCGTCCGACGCGTCCGATGAATCAAAATCAAAATAGATAATTTTTATCTTTAAAATCAAACTAAAGATGCGCCCGGGCGAACAGCGTTTTTAACAAACCATTCGTCATCCGGCGTATCTTTTATTTTTAAATTATTTTCAAAAAAATGAGTTCGGGAAAATATCGGATATTGGTGACCAATGACGACGGCATCCACGCCGAAGGCATTAAGGCGCTCGAAAATGCGCTGCGCGATGTTGGCGATATTTACGTCGTTGCGCCCGAATCGGAAATGAGCGGCGCGTCGCATAGCTTGACCCTTGCTCGTCCACTTCGCATCAGAAAAATTGACGAGCGGCATTGGACAGTCGACGGCACACCGACCGATTGCGTCACGCTTGCCTTAAACAGAATCTTAACTGCTGAGCAGCGTCCGCACATCTGCGCTTCGGGCATTAATCACGGCGCGAATTTGGGCGACGACGCGACTTATTCGGGAACAGTCGCCGGTGCGCTCGAATCGACGATTTTAGGTGTTCCGGGATTGGCGTTTAGTTTGGTTGCAAGCAGAAATTATGATTTTACCGCAGCGGCAAAGGTTGCCGGTGAGATGATTTTGAAGGCTCTCAAAGAAAATCTGCCGGAGGGAACTCTGCTCAACATCAACGTACCAAAGGGCGAACCAAAGGGAGTGCGCGTTACGAAACAAGGTTTTAAGGACGCGCGTCCCGTCATCAGCGAACACACCGACCCGCGCGGTAAACTTTATTATTGGATTGGCGAGGAACGCAACGGTTTTCACGCCGAAGGCGGCACGGACTTTGAAGCAATTGACGAAGGTTACGTCTCCGTTACACCGATGCGCAGCGATTTGACAAATCATCAGGCAATAGCATTATTGAAAAGTTGGGAAATTTAGGTTTTAGGCGATAGGTCTTAATTACTAGGTTGCAATTTTTCATCAATCCAAAATCCAAATTCGAGATATGGATGAATATCAAATACCGCGCGAGCGAATGATTGAGCGTCTGCGCGAGCATTATAAAATCAGAGACGAAAAGGTTTTGGAAGTGATGCAAAATGTTCCGCGTCACCTGTTTGTTCCCGAAGCCTTAAAAACGCAAGCCTACAAAGACAATGCGCTCCCGATTGCTTCAAATCAAACTATTTCGCAGCCGTTTATTGTTGCCCGAATGACCGAACTGCTTGAACTTGGTCTGCAATCGAAAGTGCTGGAAATTGGCGCCGGTTCCGGCTATCAGAGCGTGATTTTATCCAAGTTGTGCCGGAAAGTTTTTGCGATTGAGAGAGTTCCGAATCTTGTCGCGGAAGCTCAAGAAAAATTAAAAAAGCTAAACGTTCAAAATGTTGTTCTTCGCTGTGCGGACGGCACAAATGGGTGGGAATTGAATTCTCCTTTCGACGGAATTCTAGTAGCTGCAGGAAGTCCGGCGGTGCCGCCGCCGCTTTTGAATCAATTGAAAATCGGCGGGCGGCTGGTAATTCCTATTGGAGAAGACCAGAAAACGCAAAAATTAATTCGCGTCACGCGAACCGGCGATAAATTTCAAACCGAGGATTTCGGCGCGTGCGCTTTCGTGCCTTTGATTGGCGAACACGGTTGGCAAAATAACTAAAAACGGGAACAAAAGTGATTCAGTTAAAAGATGTTATGAAACGGCTAGAAAATACTGCGAATCTAGGATTTTTCTCTTTCCGCGTCGTCGTAAATTTTATCAATAACTGCGTGGTATTTTTCATCAACAACTCGTCGTTTAACTTTCAGAGTCGGCGTTAATTCGCCATTGTCAACGGTTAATTCGTTTTCGAGCAGGGCGATTTTTTTCACCTTTTCATAGTGCGAAAGATTTTTTGTCAATTCCGCAATTTGTCTTTCGAGCAAATCAACGATGCGTGGATGAACGCAAAATTCAGCGGGCGATTTTATTTCTAAACTTTTTATACGGGCGTAATTTACAAGTTGTTCAAAATTAGGCACAACGAGCGCGGCGGGGAATTTACGCTCGTTTCCGATTAGAACCACTTGGCTGACAAAGCGCGAAGCCTTAATCATTAGTTCAATCGGCGCGGGCGCGATGTATTTGCCGCCGGAAGTTTTGAAAAGCTCCTTTTTACGGTCGGTAATAATTAAAAAACCGTCTTCATCCAGTTTCCCGATGTCGCCCGTCCTAAACCAACCGTCAGCGGTAAAAGCCTCTTCGGTTGCCTCCGCCTTTTTGTAATAACCGAGCATTACGTTCGGACCTGACACTTCGATTTCGCCGTCTGCCGCGATTCGAACTTCAACATTACGAATCGGCTTTCCGACTGTTCCAAGGCGTTTGTTGAGAAGCGTATTGGTCGTCACGACCGGTGAAGTTTCTGTTAATCCGTAGCCCTGCAAAATCGAAATACCGGCGCCCGTAAATATCAAGTAAATATCATCCGAGAGCGCCGCACCGCCCGTAATGCAAACGCGCAATTTTCCGCCAAAAAAATCTCGCAGTTTGGAAAAAACAAGCCGGTCGGCAATGCTGTATTGAACGGCAAGGAGACGCGGAATCAATTGCTTTTTCTCGGTTCGCAAAGCATATTCCTTGGCTACTTCAATCGCCCAATCGAAAATTGTCTCTTTAACCTGACTTTCCTGCGCGGCTTTTACTTTCGCCCTGGCATAAACTTTTTCAAAAATGCGCGGCACGCCGACAAAAATGGTCGGCGCGACTTCACGTAAATTATCCGCCGCTTTTTCGATTGACTCAGCATAGTAAACCGCTGTTCCGTTCAAAATATAGCCATACATTCCCGAACGCTCGAAAACGTGTGAGAAAGGCAAAACTGAAAGTGGTCTGTCTTGAGACGTAAAACTAAATTCCACACCTGCATTTAGCACGTTTGCGATTAAATTGGCGTGGGTGAGCATGACACCTTTCGGCTCGCCGGTGGTGCCGGAAGTATAAATTAGCGTCGCGACATCGTTCGGCTCAACCGCTTTTATTAATTCATTAATCAGATGCGGTTTTTCGGCTTTCAATTTTTCGCCAGTTTTTTCCAATTCTTCGAGCGAAATCGCGTTTTGTGCGTCAACATCAGTGAAGTCAAAAAAGACGAGTTTTTCCAGTGTCAAACATTCGGGCAAAATTTCTTTGACGCGCTGAAAAGTTTCTTTATTTTCGAGGAAAAATATTTTCGCGCCCGAATCTTTGATTATGTATCGAACCGAATTCGGCGCAAGCGTCGTGTAAATCGGCGCGTCAATGATTCCGGCAAACTGGCAGCCGGCATCCACCAAAGTCCATTCGGGAGAATTCGCCGCGAGCAGCGCGATTCGGTCGCCTTTTCGCAAACCCAACGAATAAAGTCCGAGCGCGATATTCTCGATGCGCGAAATCATTTCCGTCGAAGAAATCCGGTGCCACGCGCCGTCTTTTTTATAATTTAGAGCATCTGCGCGATTGAATTCAGCGGAGGCTTTTAGAAACAGTTCAGCCAGCGTTCGCGGCTCATCCGCATTAACGGAAACATGCTGAACGATTTGCTTTACTTGGTTTTCCGCCTGGCTCTGCATAAATTTAGGTGTCAAATTTAATTTAGAAACTGAAATCTGGAATTTGGAATTACTTGCTTAAGACTCCGCCGAAAAAGATTTTCAAAACCTCGTCCGCTATCGGCGCTAATGGATAAGGCTTCTTTGACAAAATCCAGTTCGTCACCATTTCGTCTAACGCGCCAAAAAGAATTTTTGAGCAAACCGTGGCGTTTAAATCTTTACGAAAAATACCTGTTT
>JALZOH010000295.1 GCA_030857305.1 Acidobacteriota bacterium | reverse complement strand
CCGCTTGTCGCATCGGTCGTTACGTTAAGTGCCGGCGGCTCAATATCATTCGTATCTGCGCCCTGCGTCGGGACGTTTGTCGGGGCGGTGAATGTTCGTCCGCCGGGAAGCGTAATGGTAGCGGTTTGCGGTGCTGTTTCACGCCCAACTCCGCGTGTGAACCTGACATCAACAAATAAATCCGGTTCCGCATTGCCGGTGTTTTCAATCTCGAATCTGTATCTGAGATTGTGGTCGAAAATAGCTTGCCCGATAATCTCCGACGAGATTAGAAACGGGTTGATGGTCATTACCATAACGACTCTCGAATTGTTGTTCGGGTCAAGAAAAAAGTACATATCGTTGAGGTCCGATGCGTGGTCGTTGGCGAGCTGCGGTCCGTCAATGTGGTCGGACGCGCCCGTGCGCGTCGGCGACGTTAGTTGAAGCGCGAGCGCGAGCGTTAACACGAGCGCGCCGAATGCAAATTTTTTGTTTTTTTTACGAATCATTTTTTTCCTCCTGGTTAGAAATCGGCAAGCGATTTTGGTTTTTCGTCTGCAAAAAAATTTAATCGCATACCTTATTCCTTGTTTATACTGATAGCCTGAATTGGCTTTTAACGACCGGACATTCGATTTGGCGCGTTGCCATTTCGCCCGCTCGCTTAGTGTCCGAATACTTTGCCTGTCAAGCAGCGATTGCGCCAAACACTTTTGCTGCTGCCATGGAAGCGAGCATTGTAAAAATTTACTGCCGCGTGTGGTCATCCGGGTTTTTTCCCGGCGGGAACGGCTGCGTCGGGTCGGCGACAAACGGAAATTGGTTGCGAAACGCTACTTCATTACGGTCGACTTTATCGCCGAGCGGCTTGCCGTTGTTGATAATCGTGAAGGTTGCGTCCATCACGTCGTTTCTCAAACGCCGCCCGCTAAAAAACGCCATTCGTTAGCGAGCAGCGAGACCGTTTGCGCCCGCCGGAAATCCGTGTCCGGCATCGAATCTCAAAAGCGTCAGACTGCCGTCGCCTTCGACTCGGAATGAACTGACGACAGCCGTAATGTTATTCAGAATATATAGATAACGCCCGTTGTCGCTCATGCCCGGGTCGCGCGGGTCGCCGCCGGTTAAATCCGCGGCACTCGCGCGGAGTAAAGTGATGCTTCCGTTTTCTTGAATCGTGTAGCTCGTCAGCGAGTCGGAAACCGGATTAGACGTGTAAGCGTATCGCCCGTTATTGGTGATAATCACCCAGCACGACGCGGCTTGACCGTTTCCCAAAGTCGCGGTTGTCGGTGCCAAATTTCCCGTTGCCGAAAGAATATATGAAGAAGCCGCGCCCCTGCCGACCTCATCCAAAAAGGCATTGGCAACAACCAACCGCCCGCGTTTGGCAAAGGCAAAACCGAAAGGCGTTGAATCTTGCACGGTTTGAAAAACTTGCACCAGCGTCAAACGCCCGTCGTCACCGACGGTGAAGGTGTCAATCCTGTCAGTCAATCTTTCGGTTACAACCACAAAGTCGCCATTCGGATTAAATCCGACGGTGGTTGCACCGGTTAAGCTGCACAGAGCGTGCGGGTCGCCCGCATCCGTGACTAGAGGCGGGCAGATTTCGGATTGCGTCAAACTCAACGCCCGCGTTGAATTCGCTATCGGCGATAAACTGCCGTCGGAGCCGATATTAAAACCCGTAATATTGCCTTCGCTTCCGGTGTTGAGAACATACAATAAATTTTCGCTGACGGTTAAACTGACTGGACGGTCGCCGCCGGAAGAAATTTTTTGGACAAATTCCAAACCATCGCCTTCAATTACTTTGAAAACAGTTATCTCGTCGCTTCCCGGATTGGCGGCAAAAAGCCATTCGCCACCCTCGCTCAAAATTAGCGAACCTTGATTTTCCAACAGGTTTCCCGTGCCGCGACCGCCGGTCGAGATTGTTCCCGCATTTGCCAGACTACCATCGGCGGCTCGGCGAAAGTGAACTACGGCGTTGCCGTGAACTCCGTTGGTCATGACATAGACAGCCCCGACTCCGCCTATTTTCGATTGCGGCGTAAGTCCCGGAATCGGGTTTCGACCAAACGCCGCACTTTGCGTAAAAGTCATTATTCCAAACGCCGCCAACATCAATGCCGTGATTGTCGCCAGTTTTCGTGTCTTATATTTTCTCATTATTTTTACTCCTTGTTGTTTTGCTTGGAAAATACTTTTCCAAATTTGAATGTTCCACATCGGACGAATTTATTCCTTCCGACAACGGAAAGCCCGGAGAAATAAAATTTCTCCTAATTTAATTCCCGCAAAACGTCGAATGACGGATTTGTTTCCAATATTGTGGATGCCGTCATACACAACCGCACTTTTAGCGAGAGTTTTACTGCCGCGTGTGGTCGTCAGGATTTTTTCCCGGCGGGAAAGGCTGCGTCGGGTCGGCGACAAACGGAAATTGATTGCGAAACGGAACTTCGTTGCGGTCAACTTTATCGCCGAGCGGCTTGCCGTTGTTGACAATCGTGAAAGTCATATCCATCACGTCGTCTTGCAAACGTCTCCCGCCCATTTTTCCATAACCGCCGTCTTTGTTATTTCCGCCGCCCGCGCCTTTGTTCGGCACGGTCAAATCCAGGCGCAGAATATCGCCTTTCTCTACCGCAATTTTCGCCAGCATAGCGATATGCGCGTCGTCCGTATTAAACGCCTTGAGCGATTTAATGATGTCGTCTTTGAATCTGCCTTTCGCGTCGTCTTCGGTCGAAGCGGCATTGTATTCGTCTTTGCGCGGCGGCGGAATCAGACCGTTGTTGACTGCCGGCACGCCGTCGCGGTCAACGGTTTTCCAATCGCCTTCGCCTGTAACTACATTGTTATCGCCGATCCTTTGGCGTTCCCGACGCTGCGTGACGGCGTTGATTCCGATGACGTTGCCGGATTTACCGCGCAGCATACTTGCCGGAATGCTGACGGCGGTTATCATCGTGTTGAAACCAGCGTAGGTATCACGCCCGCCGCGCTCGGAGAGCAGAGCGGTGTTCGGTCGTCCCGGATTCATAATCGCCGAAGCAATCATCCGGTTCGCGCCCGTGTCATCTAAGAAAAACGGGTCGTCGGCATTGCCGCCGTAAAATGTTACGCCGCTCGCCGGGTCGGTCGTAATAACGGGCGGCGGTGCTTTATATTCCTGGTCTGAAACGGTTGTCGGAGCGGTGAACTTTTTGCCGTTCGGCAGTTCAATCGTCGCCGTCTGCGGCGTTACGCGCCCGAGTCCCGGCGAATAAAGAACGTCAATAAACTGGTCGGGTTTGGCGTCGCCCGTGTTTTCAATCTCGAAACGATAACGAATGTTGTGGTCGAAAATCGCCATCCCGAAATGCTCGCCCGATACGATGAAGCCTTGCGTTGACATAATTAAAACGACTTTTGAATTGTCGTTTGGGTCGAGAAACGCAAACGTATCGGTTAAATCCGACCCTCTGTCTTGCGTGATAATCGGCGAATCAATATGATCGGATGCGCTCGTCGTGCGCGTCGCGGATGGCGGTAAAATCGCCATTCCAATCGCTAATACAAAGGCGACGAACGCGAAACTTTTATTTTTTTTTATAATCATCTATTCCTCCTTAGTCTGAAACCGTCGAACGGTTTATTTTTTCTCTAAAAACCTTTGTAAATGTAAAGTCAATTCGGAAGAAAAAAGTTCCCGACAAAATTAAAAAGATAATTTTTGAATTGGATTAAAACTGGGATATTGGAAAAAGAAATTTATCCACGAAGGAAACACGAAGAAAGAAAAAGCAAAGATTTTCTTTTGGCTGAAAACCTCTACTATTGTTTTTCAAGTTTCATTTTTATAGGTTTTGATTTCCTTCGTGTAGTCTTCGTGTTCCTTCGTAGATAAATTTAATCTTTGCTTGAGCTATGTGAAATTATGCTTCGATTGGTTCAAAGCAGTCAGTTTCCTTCAAGAGAAGCGACACCTTTTCGCGCAGATTCGGCGGAACAATGATGTGTTGTAACTTGGCGCGGACTTCGCTCCAGACGCTCGACTCAAACTCGAAT
>JALZOH010000294.1 GCA_030857305.1 Acidobacteriota bacterium | reverse complement strand
GAGCTTTCACGCGCATCGAACCCGACGGCAATGCGCTTTGCATTGTTTCGAGAAAAAAATGTGCCGATCGCGCGCGCTAAAATCGAAACCGTCTGGGTGGTCAAGTCTTGTCCGACAATTCCGCGAATGTCGTATTCTCTGAAAATGTTTTCATTCATAAAAAAAGAATTTTCCCGCAAAGACGCAAAGCACGCAAAGAGAGAAGCGTTATTTTGCCGGAAACATCAGGTTACCTCTGCGAAAATTAAAGGAGTTTGTTATATTCTTACTTTAAATTTGGGCAACAAACATCTGCATTATCGCATCGAAACTGGCGTTAGTGCATAGAAAATAATATTAAAATCAGTTATGAAAAATATATTTCGCTTTTTCTATTTTACAGGATTTATTTTTGTTTGCAGTTTGGCAGTTTCTGCGCAAACTGCGCGTCCGAGTGCTACTCCGCCGCCCAGTGATGACACCGGAGCGGTCAAAACTTTTGAGGTCCGCCTGCCCGTGACGGTGACCGACAAAAAGAAAAAGAAAAATTTGATTGCCGGTTTGACGCGCGGCGATTTCTCGGTTTTTGAAGGCGGCGTTCCGCAGGAAGTGACGTTTTTTACCGATGAAAAAACAAATCCGCCCGTTTATGTCGGCGTTCTGATGGACACATCGCCGTCGGCTGCCGGAAAAATGACGTTTTCCAAAGAAGCGGCGAAAAATTTTATTTATACCGTCACGCGCGTTCGCAAAGACAAAGCGGCGTTTATGACTTTTGATAACGAAGTTAATTTACGGCAGGATTTTACAGACAAACTCGATCTGCTCGACAAAGCGGTTGATAAAGTAAAAAAAGTCGGCTCGCAAACTGCGCTCTATGACGCCGTCTGGCAGTTTTCCGACGAAAAATTGAGGAATGCGCCCGGTCGAAGAGTGATTGTCGTTATTACTGACGGTGACGACACGTTTAGCCGCGCCGAACTCAGAGACGCGATTGATATTGCGCAGCGCACTGAAACAACTGTTTTCGGCATATCAACCAAAGCCGGGTTTCTCGGAACCGTGCCGGGTGTTGAAGCCGGAACGGTTAAGGATAAGGGCGATAAACTTTTAACGCAGTTGTGCGAACAAACCGGCGGGGAAGCCTTTTTCACCGGCGATATGCTCGATTTGGAAAAAGCTTTTAAAAAAATCTCCGACGAACTGCGTTCGCAATACATCATTACGTACCGCCCGACGAATCAAAATTTTGACGGTAAAGAACGAAAAATTGAGGTTCGCTTCAATGACAAAAGCAAAGAAGGCGATTACAAAATCCGCACAAAGTCTAGTTACCGAGCAGTGAGAGACAGTTTAAAATAGTTTAAGACAAAAAAGTTTGAAAATGAAAAATCACGGAAAAATTATAGTTTTATCAGTTAGTTTGTTGTTTATTGGTAGTTTGTTTTTTGGCGTAAGCATTGCGCAAGCCCAACAAATGCCTGCAAATTCTTCTACTCAAAAGAGTGCTTCTGTAAGTCCGTCTCCATCGCCGCCGCCTGCTGCTTCGCCAACTCCTCCGATTGAAGAAGAGGAAGAAGTTCTCAAAATTGATACGGAGGTTGTCAATGTGCTATTTAGCGCGCAGGACAAAAACCGACGCCTTTTAACCGAACTCAAACAAACGGATGTGCGGCTTATCGAAGATGGTCAGCCGCAGCAAATCGTGGCGTTTGCCCGGCAAGTTGATTTACCGCTTTCTTTAGCGATTTTAATTGACACCAGCGTGTCGCAGGAACGCACTCTGCCCGAGGAGAGAGCGGCGGCAAAATCGTTTTTGCAATCGGTCATCAGACCGGAAAAAGACGAAGTTTCGATTGTTTCATTCACCGGCGAAACAACGCTTGAACAGGGAATGACAAACAATATTTCTCGACTCAACCGCGCAGTTGACCGCGTGCAGTTTGTCGCACCATCCGGTTATATCGGCGGCGGTGTGATTGCCGGTGGAACGCCGCCGATTTCCGGCGATAATCAAGCGGCAGTCGGCTCAACCGCCATCTGGGATGCGATTTGGGTCACATCCGAAGAAGTCTTAAAACCTTCGCCCGACAAAACCCGCCGCGCGATAATTTTGTTGAGTGACGGCGTTAACACCTACGGGAGCAAGAAGTTAGACGATGCCGTGCAGGCGGCTTTGAAAAACGAAGCGGTTATTTATTCAATCGGCATCGGCGACAATTTTTATGACGGCGTTGATAAAGGCGTTCTGAAAAAAATCAGCGAACGCACCGGCGGACGCGCCTTCTTTCCGCAGGATGAATCAGAACTGAGGCAGGCTTTCACACAAATTCAAATCGAAATGCGCTCACAATTTTTAATTGCTTATGAGCCGATTAATCAAAAACGCGACGGCTCATACCGCAAAATCGAAATTCAGCTCGCTAACCCGGAGCTTGCCAAACAAAAAGTTAACCTCACGCACCGGCAAGGTTATTTTGCCAAAACCGAATCTAATCAACCTACGAAACCAAAAAATTGAGGAAGTTGGCAGCAGCACTCGGCAGTAAGCGGTAAAATCATCGCCAACCGCTTTTCGCTGCTGTCTGCCTACAACTTTTTCCATCCGTGCAGCTCGTAGTATTTATCTTTCGGTTCGCCGTGTAACCATTAATACCGTTGCGCGGAAGCCACCAGGCGTGAATGACAAACGCCGGAATCAAAGCCGCAGCGAGCGAAACATAAAACCAAAATCTGCCGAAGAAGTAAGAAACAGAAACGAAAATACAAATGCCGAGCGCTTGTTTGAGCAAGATGCGCCAGCGCGGAGCTTGTTCTTCAAAATGCGCGATCAAAATATGCCCGATGAGCAAAAGCAGAGAAACAACAGCAATTTCAAACCACATTTTATCTCACCGGTCGCGGGAAACTCACGGGGCTTTTATTTCCGTCTTTATCAATTGCGCGAACGCCAAAAAAATAATTATCTTTGGACATTCCTTTCATCACAAAGTTTGTTACGTTTCCGGCATCGACAGAATTTGTCCAAACCGCGCTTGTTGTATCGCGCCAGACAATTTCGTAGCCGCCTAAATCGTTTTCCGTCCCGGCGTCCCACTTAAGTTCCGTGTCGTTTCCCAAACGATTCACTATTACAACAGTTTTCGGACGCGCGGGCGCGAGCGCGAGGCTTGCCAAAGACGCAGCATTGATTTTTGTGACGTTTGCGACGTATTCAAAATCAACGAATTCAAGCGTGTCGCCATAAAATTTACCCTCTCTCGTTCCGACGTTTTGATGTTGATGGTCATAATCTTCATTCGGCTCGGTAAACCGGACGGCGGAAAATCCGCGTTCGACAAACGGAATGTGGTCGCCGCCGCGTCCATACCGGTCGCGCCGGTAAATCATCATCACGCGAAACTTCGGCGAATATTTTTCTGCTGTTTCCTTAATAAATCTGGCAATCTGGCGCGACGGCGAATCGTTTTCCCCGCCGACGCTGCGCCGCGTGCCTGCTTCCGCTTCGGTTTCGCTCGACGGAACGCCTTCGCTAAATACGCGCACCGAATTTCGGTCAGGCGAATCCTTGAAAGTCGTGACGCCGCCGATGATGTCGTTGGTGAACATTGCTTCGATGTTTGTTTTGTTCGTTTTAGCCTGCTCGGCAAAATACGCCGCACCGAGAAGTCCTTGCTCTTCGCCCGGAACAGTCATAAAAACAATGGTCGCGTCAAATTTTCGTTTCGACATCACTCGCGCCATTTCGACAACGGCAGCCGTTCCCGAAGCGTCGTCGTTTGCGCCCGGCGCGTCGCATTTCGCGTCAATCGGCGAAGAGCACATCGAATCGTAATGACCGCTGACCACGTAAACTCTTTCAGGATCTGTCGTGCCTTTCAAGGTGGCAACGACATTCGTCAAATTTGTCGGTTCGGGAATGCGATTGGCTTTTGGTTGGAGAAAAGTTTGTTTTTCAACCGCTAGGCAATTGCCACAATCTGCGCTGATTTTCTGGAATTCCGCAAAAAGATAATCACGCGCGGCGCCAATTCCTCGTGCCGGATTATTTTGCTCAGAAAGCG
>JALZOH010000293.1 GCA_030857305.1 Acidobacteriota bacterium | reverse complement strand
GACATCATTATCGTCATCCGCAGGTTTCGGTGTTGGAGTCGGAGTTTGAGAAAAACTTGTTGTTACGGTAAAAAGAACAAAAACAAGCGTGAAAATCAATTTTTTCATATAATCTCCCGAGTTTATCGAGCAAGCGTGATCGTCTTTTACGTCAGGGCAAATACCAACTTATAAATTATGAGCTTAAAACATGCAAACCTTAATTTTATTCGACAAATATTTTGAAATCTACGAAATAAAAAACTAAGATGAAATTAATTCAGAAATCTGTGCCCAACCACTTTTTATTTTACAGCAAATAATAGTAAGTTACCGGACAATCTTAATTAAACCCAGGAATTCGTTTGTGACCGATTACTTAACAATACAAAACGAATTTTTAATCGATTCGAATCACAAAATTTTGATAAATTAATTTGTCCGATTCGTGCAATAAACAAACTAAAAAATCAAGTTCGCAAAAATATCTGTTGTTATAAACTTGGTTTTTTGTTAAATTTTTAATTCATAAAATTTTATTTCATTTTCAGTTATACTGAACGGATATTTTTATTCTTGGAGCTACTAAAAAGTTGACCACAGTTACAGAGCAGACGGTTGAAACCTACGGCATAGAAAATTGGAGCGCAGGGTATTTTGGAGTTAATCGCAAGGGAAATTTAATCGTCAGCGCCACCGACGGCGACAATCCTACGGCGGACGTAAAAGAAATAATCGATGATTTAAGAAGGCGCGGCATCAATACGCCCGTTTTACTGCGCTTCCCGCAGCTTCTCGCCGGGCAAGTCCGCAAACTTCAAAAAGCATTTAAGCATTCGATCAAAGAGTTTGGTTACCAGGGCGGGCATATGTGCGTCTTTCCGATGAAAGTTAATCAAAACCGTGCCGTGATAGAAGAATATTTGCGCGAAGGCAAGCGGTATAATTTTGGTCTCGAAGCGGGTTCAAAAGCCGAGCTTTACGCCGCGCTTGCTATGGAACAGGCGGAGGAAAGCCTTCTGGTACTCAACGGTTTTAAGGATAAAGACTTTATTCGTCTTGCTTTTGCGGGCGCGCAAGCAGGTAAAAATGTCGTTATCGTCATTGAAAAGTTAAGCGAGCTTGAACACACAATTAAGATTACCGAAGAAGCGACGCTTGAGAATCCGGGCGTTAAACTGCCAATGATTGGCGTGCGTGTCAAACTTTATTCGAAGGGTTCCGGCAGGTGGGAAAAGTCTGGCGGCGAAGCGGCGAAATTCGGTTTAACGACAACGGAAATTTTAGAAGTTATCCGCCGGCTCAACGAAGCGGGACGAGTTGAAATGCTCAAGCTTTTGCACTTTCACATCGGCTCGCAACTGACCGACATCAAACGTATCAAAAACGCGATGAAGGAAGCGGCGCGCACCTACGCCAAAATCCGCCAGCTCAATATTCCGATTGAGTTTTTGGATGTTGGCGGCGGTATGGCGGTTGATTATGACGGCTCGCGCACTTCGTTTGAATCCTCTGCAAATTACAATGCGCAGGAATTTGCCAATGACGTTGTTTATGTAATTAAAACGGTTTGCGACGACGAAGACGTACCGCATCCGACGATTATTCAGGAGTCGGGACGATTCCTTGCGGCTTACCACGCAATTCTGGTTACGAATATCCAGGACGAAATCGAAACCATCGTCGAAGATTTGACGCCCGTCACGCTCGATGAAAACGATCCGCAAGTCGTCAAAGAACTTTTTGATTTGCGCGAAAGCATTACGGCAAAAAACTACCGCGAATATTATCACGACACGCTCGAACACCGCGAAGAACTTTTTACGATGTTTAATCTAGGCTTGATTTCGCTTGAAGATCGTGGTAAAGGAGAAGTTCTCTTCTGGGACGTTTGTGAAAAAGCAGACGAGTTTGCCCAACAGAAAAAGTATGTGGCAGAAGAATTTACAGACCTACGGCAGCTTTTATGCGCTAAATACCTGGCAAATTTTTCGGTCTTTCGTTCGATCCCCGATAATTGGGCTTTAGAGCAGCTTTTTCCGATTATTCCGATTCACAGGCTCAACAAAAAACCGACTGAATATGCTACACTCTGCGACATAACTTGTGACTCGGACGGAATTGTTGATAAATTTGTGGACTTGCACGACGTCAAGCCGGTCCTCGAATTACACAAACTGGAAAAAGGCGAGCCTTATTATCTGGCGATAATGCTGGTCGGCGCGTATCAGGAAGTAATGGGCAACAATCATAACTTGTTCGGCGCGCCGCACGAAGCGCACATTCATATCGGCGAAGACGGTTATATTATAAAAAAGGTTATCCAGGGCGCGACCGTCGGCGACACCCTAGCAACTGTCCGTTTCGATTCGTTGCAGCTACACGACCAGTTTCGACGCAACGTCATGCAGCGGGTAAAAAGCGGCGACCTGGCGACCAAAGAAGGCAACCAATTAATCGAATATTACGAAAAGCAATCTGACAGCTACACATATCTTGCGCCAAACGGCAGTGAGTAAAATTTTAAACTGCGAATGATAAACGTTTATTAAAATTAATTTCAAATTTAAAATACGCAATTCAAATATAATTATACGGAGACTTTATGGCGACTCAAAAGAAATCGAAGGCATCAAAATTTTTAACCGTTCCGACCAGACCAATTCCGGTCGACCGTGACCGCTCTGTGGCAGGGCTGCTCGAAAAAATGGAAGGCGCGGGCTTCGGCGCCAAACAACTTGCCGAAGCGCACCGCATCTGGCTCGATATGCTCGACGATAATGCAACTATTTATCTTTGCGGTTCGGGTAATTTGATTCCTTCGGGAATGCGTCGTCTGCTTGCATACGTCATCAAAAATCGCTTTGTAGATGTTCTTGTATTGTCCGGCAAGGTTCTCTTTCACGATATTCACGAAATTCTCGGACGCAATCATTATCAAGCGCATCCTTCAATGTCGGACGATGAACTCGAAACTTCTGAAGTATCGCGCATCGGCGATCTGCTTGCCAGCCAGGATGAATATCGCGAAGCAGATGAGTGGATCGGAAGCGTGATGAACCAATTGGAAGCGTCGCGTTCTTATTCAATCCGCGAATTTCTTCACCTTCTCGGACGTGAGCTCGCCGAAATTGCCCACGAAGACGGAATTTTAACGGCGGCTTTCAAATCACGCGTTCCCGTCTATTGTCCCGACCTACTCGAAAGCCAGCTTTCAGTAGGGATTGCGCGGTGTCGTTTTGAAAAGAAAATTCAGTTTAACTTCGACATGACGCAGGACACGATGGAAATGATGCTTATCGCCCAGCGCACGCGTAACTCCGGCATTATCACACTGGGCAGCATTTGCAGTCAGGAAATGGTCAATATGGCGGAGGTTTCCTCATATATTACCCGCACTACGCCGCGTGGACATAAATACGCCGTCTCGATTACCACCGATTCCGTACCTTTAGAAATCAGAACGCCGTCATTCGGCGGCAATCACACACAGGTTTTCGGCAAACTTCTGAAAAACGCGACGACCGCGTATGTCCCGAGCGATCCCTCAATCGCTTTGCCGATGTTGGTCACCGCACTCTCGCAAACCGCCGCTAAATTTATGAAGGGCAGAAAGCGTCCGACATTTACTTTTTCAGGCAGAGAACTGGGAGTGGACGTCCCTTAACAGTTATCAGTCATCAGTTAACAGTTATCAGTTTACTAATGGTACTTCGGTGATTCAAAAGAATGCTGAATAATAGTGCGGTTTATGAAAAGGCTTATAAATTTGCGATTAGAATAGTGAATGCCTTTAAGCACTTACGGGAAAATCAGAAAGAATTTATTTTGTCTAAACAAATGCTGTGAAGCGGAACGTCAGTCGGAGCAAATATTGCTGAAGCTACCGGAGCAATTTCAGATGCTGATTTCTCAAGCAAAATCAGCATTGCTTATAAAGAATGTCTGGAAAGTATTGGCTCTCGCTTCTAAAGGATACCAATTACATCAGCGAAAAATCTTTTGAAAGTATGCACAGTGACGCCGATGAAATAGCCAAAATGTTATTTTCAATCCTGAAAAAAACAAGACTCAA
>JALZOH010000292.1 GCA_030857305.1 Acidobacteriota bacterium | reverse complement strand
GGCATATTCAATTTTGACTGCCGAAATTGGATTTTCGTTCATAATCTGCGCCTGAAAGCGTCCGAGCTTTTCGCCCAAATTAATAAACGGCTGAAATGCTTCGAGTTCTTTTGCCGCCATCGAAGGCGCGTTGACGGCGTTTCTTAGTTCGCCCGAAAGCAGATAATCGCGCATCTGTTCGGCGACGGTCAAAGCTACGCCTTCCTGCGCTTCGGTCGTTGACGCGCCGAGATGCGGCGTTGTAATAATTTTCGGATTATTCAGAAGCGGCGAATCGCTCGGCAAAGGTTCGACTGCGTAAACATCTAAAGCAGCAGCCGCGACCGTGCCGTTTTCAATCGCTTCGAGTAAAGCAGTTTCGTCAACCAATCCGCCGCGAGCGCAATTGACAAGACGAACGCCCTTTTTCATTTTCGCAAAAGCATCTTTGCCGATGATGTTGCGTGTATCGTCGGTAACGGGCGTGTGAATCGTCAGAAAATCGGCGTTCTTAAAAACATCGTCCAAACTTCCGACTTCAAATCCTAAATCTTTCGCCTGCTCAACGGACACGAACGGGTCATAAGCAAAGATATTCATCCCGAAACCTTTGGCGATTTTGGCGACATGCCTGCCGATTCTACCCAAACCGATAACGCCGAGAGTTTTTCCGTTAAGTTCGACACCGACAAATTTTTTCTTGTCCCATGTTCCGCTTTGCAAAAGCGCATGCGCCTGCGGGACGTTTCGCGCCATCGAAACAAGCAGCGCGATTGTGTGTTCGGCGGTAGTGATTGTATTGCCGTCGGGCGCGTTCATTACGACAATTCCTCGTTCCGTCGCGCCCTTCACATCAATGTTGTCAACACCTACGCCTGCTCTGCCGATGACGCGCAGTTTGGGCAATACATCCATCAAATTACTTTGAACTTTTGTTTCGCTCCGCACGATTAAACCGTCAAAATCTTTGACCGCTTCGGCTAATTCTTCGACCGATAATTTGATTCGCTTTTCAACCGTAAATCCTGCATCACACAACGGCGCGAGTTTTTCTTCATTTACATCATCGGCAACAAAGATTTTTATATTGCTCATTCTTATTATTTTCTCGTTTATAATAATTTGTGGTTTAATTATTTGATTTCAAATTTTGTTTCATCTTAACACTATGAAATTTATTAACAAAGCAACTAAAATTTATGGAGATTTTTGTTTATCACAAAGGTTCAGATCACGTTGACGAAGGTTTTCCGGCGAGCAAACTTCCCGAATTATTGGCAGATAAAGAGAGTTTGATTTGGGTTGATATTGAACAACCCGATGACAGAGGTAATAAAATTCTCTCTGATGTTTTTCATTTTCACCCTCTGACAATTGAAGATGCCATCGAAACCAGAAATCATCCGAAGGTTGAATCCTATAACGGCTATCTTTTTCTCATCGTTCACGGCGTAACGATGGAAACGAATTCGACTAATTTTGTTACGCGCGAACTCGACATTTATTTGGGGGAAAATTTTGTTCTCACTTACCATCACGAATCGTTTCGCAGCATCAACTACGTCAAAGCCCAAGTTCGCGCCAACACATTTCCGTGCGAGCGCGGCGCGGATTATCTGCTGCACCAAATTCTCGACCAATTGGTGGATTTATACATTCCCGTAGTTGACGATTTCGACGCGGCAATAAACGATATGGAAGACCGCATTTTTGAAATAAAAAAAGGCAGTAATAAAATTCTTGAGGAAATAATGGATTTGAAAAGAAGCGTCGGGCGATTGATGCGAATCTGTTCAAAGCAATTAGACGTTATTTCGCGTCTGTCGAGCGGCGAATTTCCGTTAATAGGCGAAAATATTTTGCCATTTTATCGGGACATTTACGACCATCTGCATCGCGTCTCCGTTCTTGCCGAAAACTACCGCGATTTGGTCGGCGGTCTTCTCAATCTGCATTTTAACGTGATTGCCAATCGGACAAATGACGTTGTAAAAATTCTGACGATTTTCTCAGCCATCGTTCTGCCGCTGTCTTTGATTGCGGGAATTTATGGAATGAATTTCGAGAATATGCCCGAATTGAAAACTCGTTACGGTTATTTCTTGACGCTTGGTTTTATGGTGTTGGTGGCAATCGCTCTTTTGTTATATTTTTGGCGCAAAGGCTGGATTTTTCAAGGCACTGAAGATGGTGATTAATTGACGATTAAATGATTAGTTTCTGTTTTTTCAAAAGGAAAGGCTCGCTGCGTAAAGAATCGAAAGAACCGTTCCCGCATAAACGCCCGCTAAAATATCGTCGGCGCAAACGCCGATTCCGGCGGGCAGATTTTGTAAAGAATCTATCGGATAAGGTTTCCAAATATCGAAAAAACGAAACAAGAGAAATCCCGCAAAAATCAGTTTCCAGGAAATATCAAAAGGCACAAATAAAAAAACGATAAGCTGTCCGACAACCTCATCAACGACAACTTTTTGCGGATCTTTATTCTGAAAGATTCGGGTAGCGCGACCAGATGCCCAAACGCTTAAAATACAGAAAATCAAAAATAAGATTAAATTTATGACGTGTATCCAAGCCGTAACTTGCGCATCCTTCAAACCCTTCAACGCAAAAAAATCGGAAGAATTTACTTCTATTTGTGCGAAAAAAAGATAAATTAAAACACCAACGATTGAACCCCAAGTGCCAGGCGCAAATGGAATAAATCCGACACCAAAAGTTGTCAACGCAATTGAAAAATAATCGAGAAAAGATTTTTTCTCGATTATTTCATTCTTCAATTTTTCCGTTTCTATTAATGCTGAAACTTCG
The DNA here is from genome assembly GCA_030857305.1 of Acidobacteriota bacterium. Lineage (GTDB taxonomy): Bacteria > Acidobacteriota > Blastocatellia > Pyrinomonadales > Pyrinomonadaceae. The sequence goes on along the minus strand of JALZOH010000292.1, from coordinate 1,279 downwards.
ATTACTTCATCATAACTTGGCATCTAAATAATTTGTCTGATCAAATCGTATTGATGCGCTTTGGTGGTATAAACATTAAAAATTTGCCAAATTGCGATTCAAAATCTTCAAGCGCGTCATGGGTGACAATGTATCTATCAAACTCAGCCGACTTTCTACCAATCTTTCCATTTACATAAAAATTAATATCTGCGGGATTTCTTAAAAACATTTCTAAGCAAAAGCAGGTATGCTGGTTACTGCAATCTTAAAATGCGACGTTATCACCAACCATCATCTTTGAAACCTTAAATTCAAAATTTAGAGGGACTAATCCCGCATAAGGATTCTTACTGGTCAAAAATTCATTTTTAAATACAAATTTAACCTCTTTATTCTGCGGTGTTAAGAATGAAGTGCCTTTATCACCCTTACGGGCAAAGAAAAAAACTGCTGAGTCGCCCCGACCTTTAGGCGGTGTAAATTGAACTAACTCACGCTGTTCTCCTTTTTCATTCAACAAATAAACGTTCCCTTTTAAATCCTTCAAGGTCATTCTTTGAAAAATGCCTTCTTCTATTGTCTGACCTGAAGAATCTGGAGCCTGCGTTAGTGTCACTACATAATAATTTTGACAAATCGCACAGTCAAGAAATCCTTTTGCAGCTGTGTCAAATTCAGTTTTTTGTTTCTCATCCATTTTGTCATACCTAGCACTGAGTTGTTGCATACGAACTAGCGCTTGACGAACCGGTAAAGCTGAATGCAAACGAACAATTACCGGTGGAGGACCAAAATCGCGGGCTACGCTTCTAGGATTTGAGCCCCCACTGTTTGCAGTTTGACGTTGCTCACGTGCGACCTGTAGTTGGTCTGCTCTCGATGATCCTCCGGTTGATTGATATGTTTGTGCCCAAGACGAACTGCTTAAAACTTTGATTGCCTCATCTTTACTCCACTTTTGAAATGGTTTTTCTACAAATTTTTGGGCGAATACCGAACCAATCAAGCAATACAGACAAATAAACATCAAAAGTAAATTTTTATTAATTTTCATAATTTAGCTTTCCTTTATTTTAATTTTTCGCTTGGAAAACCGAACTTTAAAGAATCCGACCAATCAAATCATAATTGAATGCTTCAGTAATTTCAACGTTGTAAAATTGACCCACAAGAGGCTCGAAATTTTCGGGAGCGTCATTGATTAAAATATAACCGTCAATTTCTTGCGCTTGCCCTTCGAGGCGTCCTTGCCAAAGCAAGTCAGATTCTTGAGAGTTGCCTTCAAATAAAACGCGAA
>JALZOH010000291.1 GCA_030857305.1 Acidobacteriota bacterium | reverse complement strand
AAGCTCGAAGAACATATCGAAAAAGTTGTCATTGTCGATATTCTGCTTTCGATTGTCCCGATGATTATTGAATATTTGAAATCACGGCGCGAAAAAAACCGCGAAACGCAAAACGCCGAAGTTTGACACCTCGCGGGCAGTGGCATAGAATCGGTAAGTTGGTTTTCAGAGATGGCGGGGCGTAGCGCAGCCCGGTAGCGCGCTCGGTTCGGGACCGAGAGGTCGCAAGTTCGAATCTTGCCGCCCCGACCAAAACCTAAAAAATTAAGAGGCATCATATTGATGCCTTTTTTCTTTGCGCATTTATATTCGCGTTAAAAAACTTGAAAGTCGCCAGGCGGAAATGAAAAAATAGTAAAAATTAGAGAAAACCTTTGAAAAACTTGGATTCATTTTGACAAGCTTTGACGTTTAGAGTTAAATAAACATTGAATTAAACCCCAAATTCATTCCATATAATTTCGTCGCTTGACGGTTCATTAATTATCAGCGCTTTGAAGATAAGGGAAAAATTCTATGAATGTTGAAGATTCTAACGCTTACAAGCTTGAATTTGAAGAAAGAACAGATTATCTCTACGCTTATGTTTCGGGAGACAAAGCAAGTCTCGAAATGTCCAAACAATATTGGCACAAAATAGCCGAAGAATGCAGGCGAACCAAAAGCAAAAAGGTTCTGATTGTCGAAGATATAAAAGAAAATGTTTCAACCAACGAGATGTATGAATTCGCTTGTGAGCTTCCGACAATGGGCTTTATCGGCATTAAGATAGCTTTTGTCGACCAATACATCGAACAGCGTACGCTTAATGAATTAGGTGAACTCGTAGCAACCAACCGAGGCGGTTACGGAAAGATTTTCAATACTGTCGAAGAAGCTGAGAAATGGCTTTTATCAAAATAAACTACCCCGCAGCAAGCTGATGGGATATTACACCCAATGTGAATAAAATAACCCAAAAGCCCTTAACATAAACCCACCGAAGTTAAGAATGAACTCGCGTTTATACAAATTGTTAGATTCTTGGAGGCTTACTGCGGCTTATCTATTGAGGGAAAGCATATATTACACGCCGATGTTTTTATAAGAGAGACGTTTTATTGCTAATTTCATTATTTAGAGCCTAATTTTATTTTTTCCGCTCAACACTTTTTTTGATTGATAAAATTTCTACGACTGAACCTAACAATTTTTGTTTAAGGTTTTGTGTTTTAGGATTATCTGTTGCGTGTATGCCGAGCAAAACGTGAATAACCTTCACCGCCGAAAGAACCGTCTGGTCAACATCTTTAGTCGAATACCAGGGATTTATAGCGACATTCACTTTACCTTGCGCGTCGCGCCACGCTTCGACGTTTTCTAAATCAATGGCGCGGGCAACAATCTCAGCGTCGGTTCCGGCGGGCAACTCGAGGACAACCGAACACAATTCATCTGTCACCAATGCGCAATCCACGCCGACAGTTTCAAGCAAACCTCTCCGCACGTCAGCATAAACCGCGTTAAGCGTTGCCTGAGTTGCTGTTAAAAGTTGTCTCTGACGTTGCAAAACTTTTGATTTATCAGAAGCAGCTGTTCCGCCCGTTTGCAATTGTTTCCAAACGGGCGGAACGCGCCACGCCTTCAATTTTGTCCCCCGCACGGGAGGACCACCCTGAGCGGCAAGTTCTCAGTAATCTTCCCAACGTCCGCGCCAACGATTCATCTTTAATCTCCTCGTTTTATTCGGTTAAAGTTTATAAAATTACTTTAGTTTGCACAATTGTCTGAATTTAATATAGGAGAAGTAGCTTCTCCATTTTGAAAAAAGCTGCTTTATGGTTATAAAAAGTTTAATTGTTAAAACTTAAATCTGTATCGCACTGTCAAACTTCTGCCCGCGCCGTCAATGCCCCAACCCGGAGCGCGGTAGGTTTTGTCGCCGATGTTTTCGAAATCAATTTGGATTTCTTGCCTTTCACTAAACTTATAACCGCCACGCACATTAAATAAAGCATAGCCAGGAATCGAAGTAAAAAGCGGAACAGAAGTATCATTGCCCGCAATCAACACGCCGTTGATGGTTGCGCCGATGGGCAACAGACGGTTTTGCACTTGGGCGAGCGTCTCGCCCGTCGCAACCAGAATGCCGCCCGCCGTGCCGCATTGACCGTTGGGTCCCGGAGTGGTTATCCCGCGGACACACGCTCCGCGCCTAAAAAAGTTTTGAATTTGTGTCCGCGAACGCGCCGCGCCTGTCCGGCGGTCTGCCAAATCGAGAGTTGAGAGCCGATTTTGTCTGCCCGCCAGATTTGTGTAACCTTCAATCCAGTAATTTTTGCCCGATGGTTGATAACGAAGCCGCAAAAATCCCATCTGCGGTGGAAGTCCGCCGCCGCCCAAATTCGGTGAATCACCCGTCGCGCGATCTACCGCGTGAACGAATGAATAATTGCCGCCGACGCTCCACGCATCGAGAAAGCGATAATTAAAATCGAATTCGACGCCTTTCAGACGAGTATTGCTAAAATTTGATTGCACCAACACTGGCGAAATCGAAGCCGGTACGAAAACCGCGCCGTTAACGTTTTGACCGGTAATCGTTTGACTGCCGAGCACGCGCCCGATCGCGCCCGCCGGCAAGATTAAAGTTTGCCGCACAATCGTATTGCCGTAATCCACAATAAAGCCGGTTAAACTTGCATCAAAATGGGGATTGCGGTAACGAAGACTTAAATCGTAATTATTGCTGATTTCAGATTTGAGCGGTGAAACTGCCACGCCGGACGAAACAGCATTTACATCGGCGGTCGTGCCGATTGTCGCGCCCAATCCGGCAATATCGGCGGTCGAGACTTGAAAGCCGACTCCGACGAGTCCGAGCGAGCCTAAATTTGTGATGTTTGGAGCGCGAAAGCCGCGTGAAAAATTAAACGCGAGATTTAAGCCGTCGGTAATTGTCACGGTCGCACCAACGCGCCCGGAGAAATCCGTAAAACGCGCTGAATCATCCGGGAAAAGCGGACGATTGTTGACAAGTGGGCTCATCGATGAGCGTGAACGATAAAACCCGACATTATAACGTAACGCTCCGCTCAGACGCAGACGATTCGAAATCGCTTCAAAAACATCTTGCACATAAAGTCCGCCCAAATCATAGGTCGAGCCGTTCGGAACACGCGGACGAACAAGCGTCACGACTCCGGTGGACGGGTCAGTGTTAAACGTAGGCGCGGAAACTTTGTCGTGATAATAATCACCGCCGAGCAAAAAATTATTTCTCGCAAATTGTTTGTCGAGATAAAAAGAGAAACCCAAAGTCGTCGTGCGCTCTTTATCATTAGTGATAACGGCGAGTGGATTTCCCTGTCCGCCTTGATTGACGCGCTCTTCGCGCTGGCTGTTATATGAAACATTCGCTGAAAAGTTATCGAAAAATCCGACGCCTTGTTTGAAATAGCGCATATATGCAAAATCGAGCATCAGGTTTTTTAAATCGGCAATCAGATTACCGTCGCCGCCAAGCAGTTGGTCGTAACGTTTACCGCCATCTTGTTGGCTGCGCTGATACCGGAAATTGATTTGCCGATCGTCGGTCGGCGCGAAATTTACTTGAAGAGTGCCGCCATATTGTGTAAAAGCTGTGTCGGGCAGACGCGACTCGCCTGTAATGTCGGACGGCAAACCGAGAAATCTGGTAATTGCTGAATGGCTATCAAAGCCACCGCCCGTCCGCAGAGTGTTGATCCGCCGGGCGACGATGTTGCCCAAAATGCCGAACTGTTTTGTGCCGTAACCGACAAGCGCATTGCTGCCGAAAGAATAATCGGAACTCGTAAAAAAACTATTAAATTCACCGTTCCACTGCGGTTTGTCAAAACCAAATTCGGGCTGCCGTGAAATTAACTGCACATTGCCGCCGAGTCCGTCCGAGCCGAATTGCGCCGTGTTTGGGCTGCGTTGGATTTCCACCGATTGTAAACCCGTCGGCTCGTTGAGATTGAAAAATGTGTTGATGCCGCCGCGCTGTGTGGAATTAGTAAAGCGCACGCCGTCGACATATACGCCGACTTCAGTTAGTCCGCGTACCAGAACCGCGC
>JALZOH010000290.1 GCA_030857305.1 Acidobacteriota bacterium | reverse complement strand
ACACGGCAAACAAAATGCCCGGAAAACCGACAATCACAAACGCCGTGCGCCAGCCGTACTGACTCAAACTGCCGCCGAGCAGCGCGGCAAGTCCCGCGCCGATGGCAATGCCCATCGAATAAATGCTTGTGACGGTAGCGCGTCTGGTCGGCGGAAAATAATCGGACAAAAGGGAAATCGCGGCAGGTCCGAGCGTTGCTTCGCCGACACCGACCATCACGCGACAAGCGAAAAGCGTCCAGAAACTGTCGGCAAAAGCCGTCAAGCCGGAAAATAAGCTCCACACAGCTACGCCGATGGCAATAATTTTCGTCCGCGAGCCTTTATCCGCCAATCGCCCGAACGGAATCCCCAAAAGCGTGTAAAAAATCACAAATGAAGTCGTTCCCAAAAGCGCCAGCTGCGTATCGGAAAACGCCATTTCTTTTTTGATCAGCGGAAAGAGAATATAAATAATCGTGCGGTCGAGAAAGTTCAAAATATAAACGACCATCAACAGCGCGAGCGCGTAAATTGCATAAGCTGGAGTTTTTTCATTGTTCATAAAGCAATTTACAAGGCAAAAGTAAAAAGGTAAAAGGCAAAAGTTCGGAAAATTTCTTTATTCTTCTTTCTTTGCCGATACGATTATTGAACCGATTATTTTCGAAATTTCCGATGACTCACCGGCTAACTCTTCGATACCCATTTTGACCTTCTCTTCAAAAGTGTTGGTCGCCGAAATAAGCCTCAACCAATACTTCGATTCTCTTGCTTCTTTCAGAGCAATGGCATTCTTGCTGATAAAATCGGGTTTGCTTTGTCCGGCTTGGGCTTCTTCTAAATTTGCGCCGACTGATGTTCCCGCCTTCAATAATTGAGTTATTAAAGTTCTACTAACTTTTGTATCTTTTTCCAAATATTGGCAAAGCTTGACGATTCTAACAGCAAAAGCAAAGGCTCTTTCCCTAATATCTTTAATTTTCGGTTCATCTTTAGATTCGAAGCCTTTACTCATTTTGCCTTTTACCTTTTGCCTTGATTATGGTAAAACCATAATCTTTCCTTCTCCAGTAACGACCGTTTCGCCGTTCTGATTTGTGCAGACGGTTTCAATCGTGACAATCGGTTTATCTTCGCGGATATTTGTCACCGTCGCCGTCGCCGTTACCGTGTCGTCTATAAAAACAGGCGCGATAAATTTCAAAGTCTGCGACAGATAAACGACTCGCCGCTCTTTGAATTTATAGCCGAGAACGGCGGAAATAAGCGCGCCCGAAATCATTCCGTGCGCGATGCGTTTTCCAAATTGCGTTGTTTTCGCAAATTCCTCGTCTAAATGAATCGGGTTGTAGTCACCTGAAAGTTCGGCGAATGCCCGCACAACTGCATCTGTAATTTGTTTGCTGGTGGAGAATTTTTCTCCGATTTTTAAGTCCATAATTTTTTAGCCACGGAGTTTACAGAGAATTGTTGAGAACAAGATTTTTAACCTCTGATTTTTTTCGGTGAACTCTGTATTCTCTAAGGCTTATCTTCCTTCTAAAAATTTCAAAACCGCCGCGTTAAATTCAATTGCCTTTTCAACCTGCGGAACATGACCGCACCGGTCGATAACGACAAGCTGCGAATTCGGGATTTCTTTGTCAAATTTCTCGCCGTCGGCAAGCGGTAAAAGACCGTCTTGTTTTCCCCAGATTATCAAAGACGGTTGTCTAATTGCGCTTAAACGCCCGTCAAGAAAATCTTCACTGCGCTTGATTGATTCGATCAGACTGTTAATCGTGTAACCGTCGTTCGCCGCGACGCGCACATTCATTGATTGTTCGACAAAAGCATCGCTGCCGAAAATCGCTTGATTGTAAAAAGCGAGCTTGACTAATTTTCTGACTTCATCGCGGGTCGAATAATTCAGGCTATAAACGAGGTTGTAATCCACGCCTTTGGCAGGCGCCAGACCAGCCGCGTCAACCAGCACGATTTTTTCGACTTTTGCCGGGTATTTCAGCGCGTAATCGGCGGCAACCCAACCGCCGAGCGAATTGCCGATCAAAGTTGCCTTTTCGATTTTTAGCTCGACTAAAAATTTGTCGAGAAAATCCGTGTAAGTTCCGACGCGGTATTTCAACATCGGTTTATCAGATTTTCCGAAACCGATTTGATCAAGCGCAATGACGCGGTATTTCGCCGATAAAGGCGCGATATTAAACATCCAACTTTCGGCATTTGCGCCAAGTCCGTGAAGTAAAACGACGGTCGGATTTTTCTGGTCGCCTGCTTCAACGTATCGGATTTTCGCGCCGAAAACAATCGCCGATTTTTCCTGTTGCGCCGCTTGTGCAAAAGCCACGTTCGTTAAAATCAAAATCAGCAAATTGACTACAAAAAAATTTGCCAAATATTTATTCATAAAGCTTCTCCAACACATCTTTGAAATTTTTTTCGACGACGTTTCTTTTTAGTTTCAGCGTCGGCGTAATTTCGTCAAGCTCTGCCTTAAAATCTCTTTCTAAAATCGTGTATTTTTTGATTTGTTCGGATGAAGAAACACGAGCGTTTACCCGTTCAACAGTTTCTTCAACTGATTGCAAAATCAATTCGTTTTTTGGCAGCTCTGCAAAATCCGAAAACTCGATTTGGTTTGCCCGCGCTTGAGCTTCTGTTTCGATTTGGTTCAAAGCGATTATCGCCGTCAAATAACTTTTACCGTCGCCGTAAATAAAAGCTTGGCTGATTAAATGATTTTCCTTCAGAAGATTTTCGAGCAGCGCGGGGGCGACGTTCTTTCCCGAAGACAAAACGATAATTTCCTTTTTGCGTCCGACAATCTTTAAAAATCCGTCTGCGTCCAGGCATCCCAAATCACCGGTTTTCAGCCAGCCGTTCTTGATTAATGACCCGAACAGTCGCGCCTTGAACGACCGAGCCGTTCGGGTCGTTAATAGTTCCACTGATTCGCCCCGTCGTGCCTTGCGCAAAAACATTAAGCGAAACGAATAGAAAAATGAAAATAAAAGCTACCCAAGATTTTTTATCCAAAACATATTTATCCTCCAACCGATCTTATTATTGAAAAAAAATGAACGTCCGTTTTTATTTAACAACTTTTCATATAGAAATTCAATTCCATAAAATTCTAAGTTTTTGTTGTTTGAGCAGTTTTGACTTTTTTAATCGTATCCTTTTTGAACTGCGTGAGTTTGCTCTCGCTCAAAACTCCGTAACAAAAAATTTTCGTCAAATAGTTCAGAGCCTGCTCGTCCGTTAAACCGAGGTGCAGGTTGCCGCCAAAAAGTCTTTCGACAAGAAAATAATTGAAAAACTGCATATAAGCGACCGTAAAACCGACTGCCGGATCAACGCCGCTTCGAAGGTCGCCGCGCTCAATTGCCGACGCGAATTTTTCTTCAAACAATCGCCTAAATTTTTCCGCCAAGCCTTCAAACATTTTGCGAAAGTGGCGATTTTGAAATTCCAGCACGTCAATATACATCAGCAGCCAAAAATCCTGATGTCGGTCAACCAGTTCACCGACCATTTCGCCGAGCCGCCGCATATCTTTCGGGTCGAGCGGTTCGTCGAGTTCTTCGAGAATCTCTTTTAACTTTTGATCAATAATCGTCACATAACGGTTAATGATTGATTCAAAAATTGCTTCCTTCGTTTCAAAATAATTATAGACATTGCCCAAGGAAATACTCGCTCGCCTAGCAATATCGCGCATCGAAGTTGCGTGAAAGCCCTGTTTGATTAAAAGCTCTTTAGCGGCATCCTCAATAACGGTTTTTCTTTCTTCGATTTTCTGCTGACTTAGTTTTGGCATTGAAACAAAAACGAACGCTCGTATTTTTATAAATATTTAAAAGAATGTCAAGCAGAAAATTAAAGGCAAGGGTATAAATCTCATTGGGAAAAAAGATTTTAATCGGCAGCAATCAAAAACGTCGAGCTACAATACTGCGAACTGCATAAGTTTGATGTTTGTTACTTGGCGTCCTGTTTATCATCAAGGACAACTTCAGGAAATTCCTGTGCGAATTGTTCGCGAGTTTTCGAGTCAATTTCGCCTCGCAGAGGGCGCGTTCCGACGTTCGTCTTGAACTTAC
>JALZOH010000289.1 GCA_030857305.1 Acidobacteriota bacterium | reverse complement strand
AATGAATAAAGCAAGCTGCCTGAGCCTCGTTTCAAACAGCATCTTGTATTGGAATTCGGTAAAAATCGAGAGCATAATCAATGAATTGAAAAAGCAAGGTGAAGAAATCGATAACGAAGTGTTGGCACGCATCTCACTACTGCCCTACAAACACGTTCTTCCACAAGGAACTTACTTTGTAGAACCCAAATAGCCGCTGACAACCGTGCGAAATGTTACGCTTTTGCAGAAAAGTTTGTTGAGAACTCTCTAAAAGCGTAACATTTCGCACGAATGTTCCCGCTAGTCCAAATTTCAAGGATTGAGCCAAGAGAAGATAGCGATATTGTTGTGGGATGGGGCGCCGGCACATCGGGCAGCATTGGAAGTTCCCGATGGGATTGAATTATTTCGGATTCCGGCACAAACCCCGGAACTGAATCCAAGTGAAAGATTATGGTCGCCATTAAGAGAAGTGATAGCGAATCGTTCATTTGAGCAGATTGAAGAAATGGAAGAGGTCTTGATAAATGAAATGAGAGATTTATCGGAACAAAAAGAATATTTATCAGGTTTGACCAATTATCATTGGCTACCTTCTCCTTAATTACTTCTTTTTACGCAACTTGGTATTAATATCTACACAAGTCGAAAGGCTTGTTTTATTGCCGCTGTGCCGCTTGATGTGCGGCGACGGCTTTACCTCGCCGCACTGGCTTCTCCCAAATCCGGCGGGGCGCGGCCTCGAATGTGGGCGGCGGAACAGCAGAAAGCAAGCAGAGCTACGCGAACAGGCAGAGCCTTTCCGCACATCGGGCGGCAGAGCCGCAAAGAAAGTAGATTTTCAAAGATGTGTAGATGGATGAATCGTTAGGCTATTTTACGGTGTCCCTTTCGGAACACTAAATTTTCAGACACTCCCTGAGATATAAGTTTCCTTTGAAATGTTTGTTTTGTTGGTTTCCAATTTAACTTAGATTATTTGAACAATTCCTGAAAAATGCGTTTGGTCGCCACCGCCGGTTCGACGCCGAGTTCGGTTTTCAAGATCTTCTGCAGTTTTTCATACTGGTCTTTAACGGCGGAGCGTTTGCCCTGTGCGGCATAGACACGCATTATAAGCGCATGAATATCTTCGCGGTACGGGTCATCGCGCAAAATTTCCGCCGAATAATGAAGAGCTTGCACCCAATTTTTTTCTTTGAAGGCGAATTTCGTCATACTCTTTAAGATTCTCGAATGCTGTTCGCGGTAAAATCCGCGCAGTTCTTCCGCCCAATCTTCATAGATGCCAGCCATAAAATCGCCGCGATAAAGCCGGTGCGCGGCTTCGACGTTTTCCCAGACGCGGTCGCTGTCTTTCTCAAGGTGCGCTTTTTCGGCTTCGGCAATGAAACGGCTGAATTCTTCCGTATCTATCGAATAAGTCAGTTCGGAATTAAGCTGATACGCGCCGTCGCGGTAAAGAATAAAATTTTGCTTGATGGTTTGCCGACTATTCAGGGCTTTGCGAACGTGCGAAATCGTCGGGTGGAAATTTTTTTCAACGACTTCAATTTCCGAGTCAGCCCAAAAAGTATCAATTAAAACGTCTTTATCCACGCGGCGGTGACGGCTCGTGGCGATAAAACAAAAAATGTCGCGGGCGCGCCGGGTCGTCCACGCATCAGGCGCAAATTGCTTTGTCGGGTCGCGGTAAATTTCGACGTGACCGAGCAATTTTAACGTCAAATCTACAACGGGAGCGGATTCGGAAGTCTGAACGCTGAACGCTGAACGCTGACCTGAATCCGGTTTTTTCGGCTTCAGCGTTACTCGTTCAGCCTTAATCGTTTGCTTGATGCTTTCGCGCAAGTCGAGCGGTAATTTTTCGATGATTTCTTCATTGCCGAATAACGCCGGATTGCGTTTTGTTTCTTCGCGCAAAAAGTATTCGTAATCAAAGCGCGCCGCAAGCTCTAACGCTCTCTGGATAGGCGGCATCATTTCCTTTCGCTTGCCTTCGGCAAAAAGGGCGGATGCCTGCAGAACCGCCGCCGCCGCCTCGTAATAATAAAGATTTTTCACGTGAAAAAAACGGAGAATTTCTTCAAGTTCGGCGGCCAGCCCGGCGATTTCATTTTGTTCCAGCTTGATTCGGCACAAGCCGAGTTTAACGGTGTGTAAACCGATTTCATTTTTATTTTCCTGCCGGATTTCAAGCAGATTTTCAAGCAGGTTGCGTGCCGTCACGGTGTCGCCGCGCATTTGTGCGAGGGCGGCTCGCTCTTCGTCAAATTCACGGTTTGACGGGTCAACGCCGTCTTCTTCATAAGCCTTTCGCGCCCGCTCGTAAAACTCGGCGGCGTGTGTGAAATCGCGTTTTTCACGATAAAAATTGGCATAGCTTTCAAAGATTTCGCCGCGCAGATGTTTCAGATTATAAAGCTGGCAAAGTTCGAGAGCTTTTCCCAAGTGAGTTTCGGTTTCCGCAAATTCGCCGCGATAAAGATGAAGACGGGCGATGTTTAAATGCCCGATAGATTCCTGCGGCAACTGGGCTTCGGGTTTGTCTTCCCGAAAAATTCTTTTGAGCCAGCGCAAAGCCTCGCCGAAATCGCCGCGCAAGCCGAACGGCAACGCTAAATTATGCGTGATAAGCCGGATGTAACGCTCGTTATTATGCTTTTCGGCAAGCTGTAAGGCGAGGCGAAATTGCCGCTCGGCTTCGGTCCACGCGCCGTTTTCAATCAGGCAAAGCCCGCGCGTATTCTCGCATTTCATACGAACTTCAGAATCGCCGCCAGCTAGTTTTTCCGCTCGTTCAAGCAAATCAAGGGCTGTTTCGCAATCGCCTTTACGCCGTTCGATGCTCGCCAGAGAATGCAACGCTTCTGCTTCGCCTTCGGAATCTTTTTGCTGATTGAGTAATTTAACGGCTCGCCCGAGCAGACTCGAAGACATTTCCGTTTCACCTTGAAGGCGAGCGACTTCAGCCGTGTGAAGTAATGAGCGCGGAAATTTATCCAAAAACTTATTCGGAATTTTTTCGGAGAAAATTCCAAGCGTCGTAATTGCGCCGCTCGCCAGCCACTTCTCGCCGTGTTCGGCGATAGTTTGCGCCGCCCGCTCAAATTCTTCGGCTTCGAGAAGATACGGCAGGGCTTTTTCCCAAAGCTGTTTGGAGAGAAAAAATTCGGCGATGCGGACGCGTTCCCGTGCTAAATCAGCGCGACCGATTTCGGTTCTGAATCGGCGCAGCAGAAATTCTCGGAAAAGCGGATGCAGGCGATATTCTTCTCCGCTATGGGATTCGCCCGCTACAGTTAAAAAGATATTTTTCTTGACCAATTCGGGCAGTTCCGCGGCACAGCGCATTTTCGGGAAAAGCGAACTGCAAACCTCAAGCGGAAGCGAATCGAGCAAGGAGAGATGCAATAACAAATTTTGTGTTTCTTCCTCTTCACGCGCAAACACTTCTTCGGCAAAATAATCAAAAATATCTTTCTCCGACTGCTTGAGCATCTCGCGCAGATTCGGTTGATTAATCGCTTCGCTCTGCGAACGAGTTTCCTGTTCGGCGACTTGCCGGACGAGTTGGAGCGCGGTAATCCAACCGTGTGTCCGTTCGCGGTATTCAGCGATTTCTTCGCTTTTGAGTTCGATGTTTAAGGTTGTGCGGAAAAGCTCGCGGACTTCTTCGTCGGTGAAAAGCAAATCTTCACGACTGATGACCGTCGCCGTCGCCTGCGAACGGCGGCGCATTATGGCGAGCGGCGGCAGATCGCGCGTCGTGATTATCAAATGCAGCATATCGGACGAATACTGAAGGAGCCGGTCAACCAGCCGATGGACAATCGTTTCGCGTCCGATGTGATGATAATCATCAAGAATTAAAATGAAAGGTTGTTCGATGGATTCGAGAATTTCGTTAAGCAGTAAATCAACGGCGCGTTCCGGATGAGTGAGCAGATCGTCGGTCGCTTCACTTAAATAGGGAAGCAAAGTTTCGCCGAAATTCGGCGCAAATCGTTTAATGCCGTGACAGATATAGCCGAGGAAAACAAACGGGTCGGCGTCGGTGTGGTCGAGTTGATACCAGACGGTTTGGCGCGGCTGCTGGCGCAAGAATTCAGCGACGAGCGT
>JALZOH010000018.1 GCA_030857305.1 Acidobacteriota bacterium | reverse complement strand
ATATATGACCGATGACCAGCGCTTTGCCTCGCGACGTCCCGACGTATTGGTTTACGAAACGGAAGTTCTGACCGAAGACTTGACCGTCGCAGGCGACATAAAACCGACTTTATTTGTATCGACCAGCGGAACCGATTCGGATTTTGTTGTGAAGTTGATTGACGTTTACCCGGATAATCTGGGCGCCAATCCCGATACCAAAAAACATATGGGCGGTTATCAAATGCTCGTCCGCGGCGAACCGTTTCGCGCCCGATTTAGAAATAGCTTTGAAAGACCACAGGCGATGAAGCCGAATGCTGTCGAAAAAATCGCTTTTACGATGCCGGGAATAAATCACACATTCAAAGCCGGTCATCGAATAATGGTGCAAATCCAGAGCAGTTGGTTTCCGCTCACGGACAGAAATCCACAGACGTTTGTGCCAAACATCTTTGAAGCTAAAGAAACGGATTTTCGGAAAGCTACGCAGAGAGTTTATTTCGGAAGTGACGGTGCAACAAATATCGCTCTGCCTGTCCGAAGAAGATAAATTTCCCATTCAATTTATAAATAAGGAGTTGCGCTTATAAAACGCAACTTCTTTTACTTTTAGGCGAATCGTCATTTAACTCTTTCTCTGCTAAATTTTATATGTTTTTAATAAAATTATTTGAGGTGAAATATTGATATGCCATTAACGACGATAATTTGCGGCGCACTGTTATTAATACTTGGAATTGGCGGCTATATGTACGGGATGATGAAAGATGGCAGCGCCAGTGTTACGGCATTAATTCCGGCATTATTTGGCATTGTCCTAATTGCGTTCGGTGGGGCAGCACAGAGTATGGAAAACTTGCGAAAACACATAATGCACGGCGCGGTAGTTATCGGATTGCTCGGTTTTTTGGCAACCGCGAGCAGCTTTTTGAAAATTCCCGCACTGCTGGCGGGGACAGCGGAGCGTCCGGCGGCGGGTGTTTCGCAATTGATAATGTCTCTGATTTGTCTTGTGTTTGTAATTTTATGCGTCAAATCTTTTATTGAAGCCCGTCGCGGCAGAGAGATTTAGGCGGGAGACGGCAAATCGATTCTGACCACCAAACCATTCTTTGTGTTTTGCGCTTCAATCATGCCCTGGTGAGCATTGACGGCGCGTTCGGCAATCGCTAAACCCAAACCGATGCCGCCGCTTTTTCTGTCGCGAGCCGTCTGCACGCGGTAAAACGGACGAAACAGTTTTTTCAAGTCTTCTTCGGGAACGCCCGTGCCGTAATCTTTGACGATTACCAATGCTTTTTTATTTTCATTTTTAAGCGAAACTTCAACTGTTGTTCCGTCTTTTGTATATCGAACGGCGTTACGCAATACATTTTCGATGGCGCTTCGAAGCAGGTTTTCATTGCCAAAAATTTCCGCCTCGTCCTTTTGCAAAATTTTGACTGCTTTACCAAGTGCCGCCGCTTCAAAATCAGCATCCGAGACAACTTGCTCAAACAATTTTGTCAGATTAATCTGTCTTTTCTCAAATGTTTGCGAGTCGGTTTCTAATTTTGAAAGCGTTAAAAGATGCGAAATCATTTGGTTTAAACGATGTGATTCGGTTTCGATTCTGTTTATTAAAGGCGCTGTTTCCGGATTAGCCTTTTGTCGCGCCAGTTCCAGAGCGACGTTAAGGCGCGCGAGCGGTGAACGCAGTTCGTGCGAAATATCCTGCGTCAGACGCTTTTCCGTCGTTACGAGCGATTCGATTCTTTCCGCCATTTCGTCGAAATCCTTTGCCAGACCGGATAATTCGTCGCGTCTTTTTCCGACTTGATCGCCGACGCGGGTTTGCAAATCCCCGTCGGCAAATTTCTGTGTGGCGCGGCGAAGTTTAACAATCGGTGTGGTTAAATAATATGCCAAACCGTAGCAAAATAAACCGGCGGCTAAAATAACCAGTGCAAACTGAATAATTTGTGTTTGCGGAGCGCGTGAAAAGTTGGTTGGTCTGAAGCGTTCCGACTGCGAAACGAGAACTACATTTTCGCCGGTTTTCAAAGTGGTTTTTTTGGCAATAACGGTTTCCGGAGTTGACCGGTCAAATTCAGCATTTTCGCTGGCGAGCGCTTTATTAATGATGTCTTGAATGCCGACCGAGAATTTATTGCCGGCAATTTGAGAACCGTTTTGGTCAAAAAAGCCGACTGCTAAAACTCTGTCCGAGTTTTCCAGTCTCATTAGAAATTCTTCTAAACCGCTTTTTCCCTGAGTTTGAAAAATCTGTGCCGCAGTTTCGGTGTTGATGTTCATCACATCGATTGCGACAAGTTGCCACTGCCGCACGAGCGGTTCGGTTTGCAGCGTCCAATTAACCAGCGTCAAAACGCCGACCACAACGGCAATTGCCAGCCAAAACCAGAGAAAAATTTTCAGAAACAAAGTCATAATCAGTTATTGATGAAAAGTTATCAGGTATTAATCGGCAGTTGGCAGTTATCAATTTTGATTAACGGTTGAAGATCAACAAAATAATCCTTGATAACGGTTCACTGATAACTGTTCACTGTATAAATGTAGCCGACCGAGCGAACGGTTTTGATGCGTTCGGTTTTGTCTTTTCGCTCGCCTAGTTTTTTGCGCAAATTGCTGACGTGCATATCGAGGCTTCGGTCAAAGGGCGAGAGTTTTCGTTCAAGAACCTTTTCGCTCAAATCCTCTTTCTTTAATACTTTACCTGCTTCTTTGAGTAACATTGCCAGCAGATCGAATTCAACGGAAGTTAAACCTAAATCTTTTCCGTTCCGGGTTGCCGAACGTGCCGAAATTTGAATTTCAACATCGTCAATCTGAATTTTATCGTTATCTGCCGGCTGACTGTTTTCCGTCATCTCGACACGCCGCAGAATGGCGCGCAGCCGCGCGACCAGTTCGCGCGGATTAAACGGCTTTGGCATATAATCGTCTGCTCCGGTTTCCAAACCCACAATCCGTTCAACATCTTCGCCGCGTGCCGTTAGCATCAATACAGGCAATTTTGAGCTTTCACGCAATTCTCTTAATACATCAAAACCGTTTTTTTTCGGCAGCATCACGTCTAAAATTACCAAATCAAAGTTTTCGTCCAAAGCTTTTTGCAACCCGATTTCACCGTCGTGAATCGCTTCAACGGCAAAACCTTCGACAATCAAATACTCTGCAATCAATTCGCACAATTCCTCATCGTCGTCAATTATTAAAATTTTATTCATCGCTAATGTTTGATTGTACTTTATAAAACCTTTGCAATATGTCAAGAATTGTAAATTTCTTTGTTTGCATTTACCCATTTTTTTTCGTTAAATCACATATAAACAAATATGCCGACTACAATTACACAAGTCGAAGATCCGTTGCGCGGAAAAACTATTTTGCACGTTTCAGGTTCGATGACATTTGACGACGCCGTATTTTTAGAAAAAATCGCGCTCGAGATGCGCGCCAACCTCGGTAAGAATTTGACGATCGATCTAGCTGATCTGCATTTTTTGGACAGTGACAGCGCACCGGTTATCAGGCGGCTCGAAAGCGAACACGGCTTTGAGATTGAGGGTTTAATGATTTTTCTGCAAAAGATAGTGGAAGAAACTGAAAATATTTAATTTTTATTTTTAACGAATATAAATATGTCTCTGACTATCGAAAAAATTGTCGAGTTTGTCAGCGGAAAACTTGTTGGTGAAGGCGCTATTAAAATTTACCGTGTTTCCAGTTTGGAAAACGCTCAAACAGGTGAAATCTCGTTTTTTGAAAAAGCTGATTTAGTTGAACGGGCAATAAAAACAAATGCTTCCTGTTTATTCGTTCCTGAAAACTTTGAAGGGCAACTTCACTGCGCTTTGATTAAAGTCAAAAATCCAAAGCTTGCTTTTGCGAAGATCGCCGAAAAACTTTATCCGCCCAAATTTCTGACGAAGAATATTCATAAAACCGCCGTTATTGTTTCAGAAATGAAAGAGAGGCGTGCGTATTATGTAGGTGAATTTGTCGCCATCGGCAAAGATTGCGTCATCGGCGAAAATTCGCAAATTTATGACGGCGTAAAAATCGGCGCTAATGTTTCAATCGGCAGAGGCACAATCATTCATCCAAATTGCGTAATTTATGACAATGTAACCATTGGAAATAGTTGTATTATTCACGGCGGGGCGATTATTGGCGCAGACGGTTTCGGTTTTGTTCGCGACGGCGCAAACGGTTTTGTTAAATTTCCACAAATCGGAACTGTCACAATCGAAGATAGTGTTGAAATCGGCGCAAATACTTGCATCGACCGTGGCGCGCTCGGCGAAACGCGAATCGGAGAGGGCACAAAAATTGACAATCTGGTCCAAATCGCGCACAACGTACAAATCGGCAAGCGCGTCGTCATCGCAGCGCAGACCGGAATTTCGGGCAGCACTGTTATTGAAGACGATTGCGTCATCGGCGGACAAGTCGGAATCGGCGATCACGCCACTGTGAAAAGCGGCGCCGTCATCGGTTCCCAAGCTGGAGTTTTACCCAACAAAATCGTTCGAGCCGGTGTCTGGTGGGGAACGCCCGTACAGCCGCTTGATCAATATAAACGTCAGAACGCCCACGTCAAAGGATTGGCGCGTTTAAAGGAAGATTTGCGAGAAATAAAACGCCGGATTTCCGAGTTAATGAGTAAAATAGACGATTAATTTGCTCGATGAAATTTTCTTTATTCAACCAATGATATATCGCGGTTTGGCTGATTTCACATTTATTCTGCATTTCTTTTTTGTCCTTTTCGCAGTATTTGGCGGGATATTGGTGGTACGGCGACAGTTTATTGCCTGGTTTCACCTTCCGGCAGTATTCTGGGGATTTCTGGTCGAATTTTTTCATCTGCCGTGTCCGCTGACTGCTTTGGAAAACAGCCTGCGGCAACTGGGCGGAGAAGCCGGTTACTCCGGCGGATTCATTGAATATTTTGTTGAACTTGTTCTCTACGCGCACATCACGCCGCAGTTTCAAATGTTTCTCGGCTGTCTGCTTCTTGGCTTTAATCTTTTTGTTTATTCGTTTGTTTTTTGGCGTCGGCGTCGTTACGATTAAATGTATTTTGCGCAAATCCGAAATAAATTCTGATAAAATATTTTAGCTGAGAAATTTTTAGAACCAAAAAGATTTTTATAGCTATTTTTTATTTTTGGTTTTGCAAAAATTCCAAAATTGCATGTGCTGCCCTTTGGGCCGCGCCGCCGTCTCCGAGAGTTTGGACAACTTCTTTTAATCTGGTTCGCATTTTTTTATTTTCGAGGGGTTCAAGCAAGTAAAAAAGTTCTTTAGATAAATTTTCTTTTGTAAATTCATTTTGGATCAGTTCTGTGGCAACTCTTTCCTTCGCAATAAGGTTGATCAGCCCGAAATGCGGAACGTCAATCAGCGGGCGCATCAAATTGTAGTTAAATGCGGAAGTTTTATAAACAATCGTCATCGGCGTTCCGATTATCGCTGTTTCGAGCGTTGCCGTTCCGCTCGTGACGGCGGCGACGTCCGAAGCATTTAAAACCTCGCGCGTTTCTTCCGCAACAACCAACAAAATATTCAGAAAGTTGAGATTGTTTTTCGGCGCTTCTTTTATCATTGTTTCAACTTCTTCGCGTTGGTTGTGAGAAGCTAGAGCGATGACAAACTGTAATGCCTGATTTTTTTCAGCCATTAACGAAACTGTTTCCAGCATCGGCGGCAAGATTTTCACAATTTCCTTTTTGCGACTGCCCGGAAGAAGCGCGATGATTGGTTTAGCCGCATCCAAACCGCGCATCGCGCAAAATTCCTCTTTGCCGTAACGAACTTTAACTTCGCCCGCGAGCGGATTGCCGACAAACTCGACGTGTGCTATTTCCTGTTTTTGATACCAATCTTTTTCAAACGGCAAAATGGTCAAAAGTAAATCGACGTATTTTTTGATGGTCTTAACGCGATATTTTCGCCAAGCCCAAACCTGCGGCGAAATATAATAGATTATTTTTAAGTTATTTTTCTTTAAAGATTTAGCGAGCTTTAAATTAAATTCCGGGAAATCTACAAGAATAATCGCATCAGGTTGGCGCTCAATCGCTGTTTGTTTCAAAAACTTGAATGCCCGCCAAAACATCGGCAGAGCCCGAGCGATTTCAGGAAGTCCGACGATTGATAAGTCATCTGCTTTGACGATTGTTTCGACGCCTTTGAGGCGTAGTTTTTGACCGGTCGAACCGAAAAACTCGCAAGTCTTCGGCAAAGAAAGTTTTTTTAAAGCGGCGACAAGCTGTGCGGCGTGGACATCGCCGGAAACTTCACCGACTACAATCATTATTTTGTAAGTTTGGGGCATAAAGAAAATCAAATTTGCAAATTAAATATTCTCGACAAAGAATTTGCAAATACCAATCTTTTTTATTTTTAGCTTGAAGTCAACCATCTACGATTGTTTACGCATCAAACTGAAAGTTTTCAATATTAAATATACTTAAAATCGGTTAGTTGCTTGCCAGACACATTTTTTACCTTTAAAATGCAATGTTTTGCGCTTTAGACAAATTTTTAATTTTGAAACGCGTTTCAAGTCAGTAAATACTAATTTATCAACAGTTTTTTGGAGGAGTTTGTGAAATTTCACATTTTCATTTTATCGGCGCTCATTGTTATTCTGAGTAGCTTTCCGGCAGTTTTTGCTCAGGCTGATTCTGTCATCGGACAAATCAGCAATTCAACGGCGGAAACATTCGCCGGCGGAATTAGCGGTGACGGACGCTTTGTCGTTTTTGAATCAATCGGTAACATTGCTACTGAAAACCCTCGCAATGCCGATAACAACCGGGAGATTTTTCTATTTGACTACGCCCAGAGACGAATTTTTCAAATTACCGATACAAGAAGCTTATTGATCAATGCGAGCAATCCACCGTCTTTCAGCAACATTCGGGTCGTTATTTCCAATCTTCGTCCCGTAATCAGCAACGACGGTCGCTTTATCGCCTTCGGATCAAATGCCACGACCTCCACGCCGATTGCTCCAAACAATACTAATCCGGGAAATTTTAACGCTGCCGCTTTCACCGATGCACAAGCAGGCAACCCGCTTTTAATCGATGGCAATACGGAAATGTGGCTTTACGCAATTCCGGCGACTGCTCCCGTAAATTTGTCTTTGGGAAGCGAAATTGCCCCGACCGATTTGAGCGCGGGAACTTTTACGCCTGTAACCAATTCGACTGCCAGTCGTCTTCCGGCTCCCGGAACGGCAACAGCCGGACCGAGCGTAGCAGACGATAATCGTGAAGCGAGCATTAACGATAACGGTAATTATCTGGCTTTTGTTTCGACGCGCGATTTAGTACCGAATGCACCGGGCGGCAATGCTTCTCCGAACGCTAACGACGAAATTTTTTCTTATGTCCGCAATTCAAATACGATCAATCAAATTACCAGAACCGGGCGCGGAACAGTCGCGGCGCCAATCTATAATCAAAATCCGACAATTTCCGGCAACGGTTTACGAATTGCTTTCTTGAGCAACGCCGATAACCCGGTCGTCGGTATGGGGGGCGGCAGCAATGCCGATGGAAACGTTGAAATTTTCTATACGGATTTAAACGCTGCGGGAAGTCCTTCTGCCTTTGCCAACACAACTGCCGTCGGCAGACAAATAACACAAACCGCAACCACAAATCCCGGAGACATCGTTAATATTTTTGATATTGGCAGACGAATGAGCCGCGACGGACGCTATATTGCATTTGATTCTTATGCAGACTTAGCAAATTCAAGTGGCGGAGCTAATTTAGATTCGTTTGCGCTTTATCTTTTTGATACGACACTTACCAGCAATGCATTCCGCCAAATCGGACCGCGCAGTAATGCCGATGCCGCCGCTGCCGGCGGCGATATTGCCCATTATCCCGGCTTTACCGATTATGATAACGGAATCGCTCAAACTTTAGTTTTTGAAACCCGGCTCAACATCCGAGCCGACGGAACAGTGGCGGCTACCAACGCCGACGGGTTAAATCCGAATACGGCTCGTCCGACTCAAATTTATTCTTACCCGCTGAATGTTCCATCCGCGACGGCGACTTTGAGGCGACTGACAAATTTTCCCACACCAAACACTTTTATTGCTTCGGTGCAGCCTATTCCGAGCAATACCTTGAGTCGAATGACATTTAATCTGGCATTAACGGAAATTGGAACCGGCAATCCCGATCTCAGCAGCGAAGCATTTTATTTTCTTTTGCCGGCTGTGGTTTCGCAATCCGCTACAATTCCTAGTTTTAGAACGGGTGCCAGTGGTATTCCTGTTTCCGCTTCACCGGTACCGACGCCGAGTCCGTCTGCCACTCCGTCTCCGAGTCCGACACCGCAGACTCCTTCTGCAGTGCAAGGCGTTTCTCCAGGAATGCTTGCCATAGTTGATTACACTTCCGGCGCAGTGACGGCTCAAACAGCGGTTGGCGACATTTTCCGCAGATTTACTTTGCCGATTGAATTAAGCGGCGTAACCGTCACTATTAACGGAGCCGCAGCCGGTATAAAATCAGTTAGTCAAAATCAGATCGTGTTTGTTGTCCCGCCCGGTCTGACTGCCGTAACTACAAATGCGACTGTTTACCCTCTTATTATCAATAATAACGGAGTAGTGTTTAGAAGTAATATTACAATTGTTCCGGCGCGACCTGATATTTTTACGTTTTTAACCGTTCCGGGCGCCAGCGGACGGGCGCAGATTTTTAATGTTACAAACCGCGTTCGGAGAACCGAACCGTTTAGTGTTTCGACGAGAAGAGTTCGCGGCGGAACAAGAGTGTCGACAATTTTGCGTTTGTTTCTAACCGGTGTTCAAGGCGTGCCCAGATCCTCGATTACAATACGCGTTGGAAATCGTGAACTTACCGCCGCACAGATTTTAAGCGACCCGATTTTGCGCGAACCGGGCGTTTATTCGATTGACATTACTTTGCCGCCGGAGTTGGCGGGCGCGGGCGATGTTCCAATAATTGTCTCCGTTTTAATCAACGGTCAAAGATATGAAAGCCGTCTTGACGATACGGCTCCGAGATTTAGAATCTTATAAAAAATCGAACCATAAAAAGGGCGACGGTTAGAGAAGAATTCAATTTCTTTACTTGTCGCCTTTTTCAATTCTTGCTTAACACCCGTCGTTATATTATTCTTTCATTAAAGATTTTTTAGAAGTTGTATTCTTTTCATTTATTATTTACTTGAAAAATTTACGTTAATAGAAACTCATTTTAAGTAACAAAATTATATTAAGCAAAGGATAATATTACTATGCAAATTGCACCAAAAGTGTGGCACAACGGAAAGCTTATTGATTGGAATGATGCGCGGGTTCACGTTATGACTCACGCCATTCATTACGGTTCGAGTGTTTTTGAAGGCATTCGGGCTTATGAAACAAAACGTGGTCCGGCAGTCTTTCGTCTGACCGAACATATGCAGCGATTACTAAACTCCGCCAAGATATACCGGATGGAAATCAAATATTCCCGCGCCGAGCTTTGTCAGGCGGCGGTTGAGCTAGTCCGGGACAGCGGAATGGAGCATTGCTATATTCGCCCGATTGTCTTTCGCGGTCTTGACGAGGAGAAGCCTTCTTTTGGAGTTAATCCTTTTCCCAATCCGATAGAGTACTACATCGGCGCCTGGGATTGGGGTAAGTATCTGGGGGAAGAAGCATTGGAGTCAGGCGTTGACGTATGCGTTTCAAGCTGGACGCGCATTACTTCAAACTCACTGCCGTCAATGGCAAAAGCCGGCGCCAATTATATGAATTCGCAGCTGATCAAAATGGAAGCTATCTTGGGCGGTTTTTCCGAAGGAATCGCACTCGATGACCGCGGCTTTGTCTCGGAAGGTTCGGGCGAAAATTTGTTCCTGGTCAACAACGGCAGGCTAATCACGCCGCCGCTCGGAGCGGCAATTCTGCCGGGCATCACGCGCGACTCGATAATTCAAATTGCGAAGGAACTAGGCATCGAAGTTGAGGAAACCACCATTCAGCGAGCCGCGCTTTATCTCACCGACGAGCTCTTTTTTACCGGTACTGCGGCAGAAGTTACGCCGATCCGCTCGGTTGACCACATTACAATCGGTGAAGGTAAACGTGGTGAAATAACCAAAAAATTACAGGAAGAATTTTTCAAAATTATTCGCGGCGAGCGCCCCGCGCCGAACAATGCTCCGTGGCTGACGTACGTCAGAGATTCAGCAGAAAAAAAAACCGCAAGTAATTCAGGCAGTAACTAAAACTATCTGTCGCACCAAATAATAAAGGTTTTGTTTTGGTAAAAGTTTGAGTTAATTTATCGAAACAAAATCTTTTTAATTTTAAATTTGTCTTTTCATAATGACCGAGTCAAAAGTACCGCGAATAAATTTTCTCAATCAGATAATTCTTGAAATAACGGTTTTTGTCTGCGGCGCGTTGGTAATGATTTATGAAATCATCGGTTCGCGCCTGCTTTCACCATACATCGGGGCGTCCACTTATGTCTGGACAAGTTTAATCGGGGTTATTCTCGCCGCTTTGAGTTTAGGATACTGGCTGGGCGGGAAAATTGCCGATCGGCGACCTGAAATAAAAATCCTGGCAGCGGTTATATTTTTCGCCGGTGGATTGGTTTCCTTAACGATTTTTTCAAAAGATTTAATTCTTTCATTTATTGCGGGCAGCGCGCTCCAATTAGAAGTAAAATCATTGATTGCGGCTTTGCTTTTATTTGCCCCCGCCAGCGTTCTGCTCGGATTTGTTACGCCTTACGCCGTAAAACTAAAAATGTCTTCGCTCGCCGATGCGGGCAAAACCGTCGGAAGACTTTATGCGCTTTCGACAGTCGGCAGCATTTTAGGGACATTTCTCGCCGGCTTTTTTCTGATTCCATTTGTCGGCAGTACCAGGACGCTTTATTTAATTGCCGCCTGCTTGATTAGTTTGTCATTTTTACTCGTTCCTTTTGCTTTGTCATTATTTAACTTGATGATTTTAATTTTTTTTGTACTGGCGATTGCGGCAAGTGAATTAAAAGATTTATATCTGCTGCATAAAAACGATTTGCGCGATATCGACACCGAATACAGCCGCGTTCAGGTTTTTAAGACAACGGACGCGAAAACAAAAAAAGAAATTCGGGCGCTTGCCACCGATCCGTTTTTTATCCAGTCGGGAATGTTTCTTGACAGCGACGCATTGGTTTTTCCATACGCCGAATATTACCATTTGCTGCGCCATTTTAAGCCGGATTTCGAGCAAACTTTGATGATTGGCGGAGCGGGTTATTCATTTCCAAAAGAGTATCTACAGACTTATAAAAGTTCCCAAATTGATGTCGTGGAAATTGACCCGCAAATGACGAAGATTGCCCGTCGTTTTTTTCGTCTGCGGGACGATCCGCGCTTAAAAATTTTTCATCAGGACGGAAGAACGTTTCTCAATCAAGCTGAGTCAAACAGATATGACGCGATTTTGATGGACGCATTCGGCTCTCTGTTTAGCATCCCGTTTCAACTAACGACGATTGAAGCCGTCCAGCAAATCGACCGCGCATTAAAAGATGACGGCGTGGTAATTTTCAATCTCGTTTCGGCAATCGAGGGCGATTCCAGCCGATTTCTGCAAGCCGAAATAAAAACTTATCAGCAAGTATTTCCGCAAGTTTTTCTTTTTAAAATTAATTCGCATTATCCGGACGACCGTGTGCAAAATTTGATAATTGTGGCTTCGAAGAAAAATTTCGCTTCGCTGATTAGCAACGAGGCGCAGATGATTGAACTCTTAAATCATTTGTACGGAAGAAAATTTGAATCGGAAATTAATATTCTAACCGATGACCTGGCGCCGGTTGAATATTATAATTCTTTTGGACAGAGCGTTTACCGCACAATAAATTAACGGTACGGTTGCCCGAATTGTTCGGTACCGAATGTGCCGATGCCATTCAGACGAAAACTGAAAACAAACCGGTTTTCACGCCTCACGCCGACGTTAAAAGTGTAGTATTGAGCGGTTACGGCGCAGCAATCATAAGCGTAACCGAGTGTGAAAAGTGAACTGATCAGCGGTGTAAACTTAAAACGGCGACGGTTTTCAAAATCGAAAAACAAAGATGTTCCGCCGTAAAATCCGCGATCACGATTTCCGAGAAAAATTGCCGGACTCCACTGCGAGCCGCGCAGAGTTCCGGGTTCTTTTCCGTTTTGATTGTTAAATTGTTGTTGGGAAGGTACGAGCGCGACCGCCCGCGTATAATAAAAAGTTTGAAATATTTTCAACAATTTCGTATCGTACCCGACCGTGGCTGAAATATCACGTAAACCTTCGCCCTGAACGCCAACGTCCATCCGGGTATTAACGAAAACTGTTTTTTGCGGGCGGTACGTGGCGTCAATATTAATCGGTGAAAATCGTCTGGCAATGCCGCCGAATGTATAAAATGAAAGTGAAGTCAGGGGAGCAATCTGATTGCGTCTGCCGGGCGTTAACGCACCCCCGAAATATGGGTCAAAAAAGTATTTTCCGCGCAGCGTAAAAGTGAATTTTTCGTAAGGTTGAATTGATAACGAATTTTTTGCGGCATCCGGATTGTTTTGCAGAAGCTTTTGGGCTTCTTCTGTGACGGCTTCAGTGTAACGGCGCGTATAGATCCGATTTGTTACGCCGTATTCGATTTCGTTCGTGTCGGTTTGAGTATCGGCGTAATCGAAGCGAATAATTTTGTTAAAGTTGGTCAAACCTTTGATCAAACGATACGTTAAATACGGCTCAATAACGTGTCGAAAACGAAATGCTCCGTTTTTCTTAAAATAGTTTTTCGCCAGCGCGACGGGGCGAAAATCGAGCTCAAGTTCGCCGTATTTTCTAATCACGTCGCGCCCGACAACCTGGCGCATATCATTAAAAGAATTCGAGTAATAAGTGACGCGCGCGCCAGCCGTCGCCGTAACGGAAAAATATTTGTTATTAAACGGAACGGAAATTTGCGGAAAAATATCAAAGCGTTGTCCGAACGGGGGCGTCACGACCGGTTCATTTCCGGTCGCCTGGCGGTAGAGTTCAAGATTTGAGACGCTTTCGCGCCGGCTGACTCCCTCTAAGCTTGTCTTGAAAGAAAAATATCCTTTTTTGAAAAAGGAAAGCGGGCTTGGTCGTTTGTCAAAATTAATACTCGGCAGATTGCGCGTCTTTAATAAAACATTCGGAATTGAAGTTTGCGTCGAACGAGCTAAAAGGTTGAGAGTGTAATTGTTCCAATTTTTATTGACAAAAACCTGCGAAACTTCAATCGGCGAAATAATTTGCTGAATGCCGTCGGAAAAAATCTGGCGAAAATCCAGACTCGACGTTAATTTAACATCGGCGACGGCGGTAAAACCGTTTGAAAAATAATGAACGCCGTCGGCATAAATCGAGCTTCCGCCCTGGTCCGGAT
>JALZOH010000288.1 GCA_030857305.1 Acidobacteriota bacterium | reverse complement strand
TAGGGAAAGAAGGAAAGAAAACTTTTTCATAATTCAAAATTACCTTGTCTTAGTTATAAATACTTGCGCATTTTAACAAAAAACAGTCGAAAATGTAATAACAATTCAAATACGGAATCATTACAGTTGTTGCAGAAATTCTACACGATTGCCAAACGGGTCACGAAATTCAAAACGTCGAAAATCGGGAATCGGGACGCCTTCCATAATTATAATCCCTTTTGCCTCTAATTTCTTTTGCCAACTTTCCAAATCTTCAACCAAATATGCAACGTGCGCTTTTGTTTTTGTGCGGTCAAAATCGTGTTCCGTGCCGACGTGAATTTGAAAGCCTTCGAGTTCAAACCAGAACCCGCCGCGATTTTGCAGCGATTCGGGTTTTGGAATCTCTTTCAAGCCTAAAAAGTTACAATAAAATCTCCGCGCCGATTGTTCGGCGTCTTCTGGAATGGTGATTTGTGCGTGATGAACTTGTAGAATCATTTAAATATTTTTAACGCAGAGAGGCAAATTTACATCGGCGAACAGTGAAACTTTCAATAATTATTCACTTTCTGTTTTTTATTTCCCTTTTAATTTCTCGCGCATTTTCGCTTCAACCAAAGCCGGAACTAAACCTTCGACGCGCCCGCCTAATGTAAAAACCTGTTTCATTAAATGCGAACTGACGTAGGAATATTCTTCCGCCGCCATCAAAAAAACCGTCTCAATCTTCGGCTCTAAACGGCGATTCATCAAAGCCATCCGCAGTTCGTATTCGTAATCGGAAATAGCGCGAATGCCGCGCACAATCGCCTGCGCTTGCTTGCTTCTGGCGTAATCGGCAAGCAGTCCTTGAAAACTGTCAACAATCAAATGACATTTGCCGTTATCGATGCTTGGCAAAACTTCTTTGATGACGGCACATCGCTCTTCGACGGAAAACATCGGGTTTTTGTCGGAATTATTTAAAACGGCGATAACAATTTCATCGAACAAATTAAGACTTCGCCCGATGATATCAAGGTGTCCGTTTGTCAAAGGGTCGAAGGAGCCTGGGAAAATCGCGCGTCGCATAATTTTAGTTCAAAGTTCAAAGTTAAAAATTAGCGTTCATTTTTGATTATTATGAAATTAAAGTCCAATATGAAAACGCAAAAACGGACACTAAACTTTGAATCACGAATTTTAGACTTTGAACTTTGAACCTTCAACTTTGAACTAATTCTTTATCTCGTCAACCTTTGAATCTTTAACTTCCGTTTTGAATTTTCGGTAACTGTAGGATTTTATTGTTTGATTGACGTTGATTCCTTTGACCAACAAAACTTTCACCGACAAATTAATATCGGCAGACGACGGCAGCCATATTTCATCGTTCACGCGTTCTTGTTCGAGCGTAAATGACGCGCCTTTTTTCAAGCTTGCCAGAAGTCCCCCGCCAACTTTGAAATTGTCAAACAAAACGGCTTCGATGCGCGCCACTTGTTTGTCTTTTTCGTCAATCCACATTGCGCCGCCGACTTTGCCGAAGAATTTCAGAAAACTTTTAGCGTTTTTGAAATCAAAAGCGGGATTCGGCTCAAAATCAAAAACAATTACATCACGTCCGCGAAAACGTTCGCGCCGCGGATTGACAAGACGCGAAGCCCGCAAAACTTCGGCGGTCGAAATACGTCTGTTTTCCTCTTCGGGTGTTCCATTTGCTGCTTGTTTAACGGCTTGCGCTTCTTTTTTGGCAATTTCCTTTTCGATTTCCGCGACGCGCTTCTGCGTCTTTTTATCTTCGTCGGCTTGTTCTTCCGCTGAGAGAGGCTTACCGTTTTTTTCAATCAAACGGTTGATACGATTACCTTTGTAAAAGGAAAGCTGAGAAGTTTCCGATTCGGTTTCGCGCAAAACACCGTCTTTTCCAACGGCGCGGGTAATATTTTTTTGAGTGTAAGAATAATTTTCAAGAATATCTTCAACTTTATCTTCATTTGCCTGAAGCTCTCTGAGAAGCGCGGGAATATCAGGCAGAGGTTCACCCGAAATCTTCGGGAAATCAAAACTAGAATCGGCAATCTCTAAGTTGTGAATAATCCGGTCAAGTTTAATTTCGTAAACGTCTTCACCGATTTTTACTTTAATTGCGAAAGGTTCTTGAACTCCTTTCACCGTACGGTAATCGCTGTAATCAAACACTTTTATCAAATCATCGGCGGGAATTTCTTCTCTGAGCAAGAAAGCGGTCGCCGCGTCAAAATACAATTTTATCGAAACACCTCTGGCGGTTGTCAAATTTATAATATTGGCAACTCTGCCGCCCAAGTTTGCTTGTCCGCCAAGTGTAATTTTTGATTTTTCCTTTTTATAATTAAACCAGCGTAGATTGCGGTAGGCGGCTTCGGCTTTAAAGTTACTGCTTGCTTTGTCCGTTAAAGTTCGCAAACCGTCGCGCGAATTACGTATCCAGCCGGACTTACCGTTGTATCCGCTTTCTGTTTCAAAGCCGTTTAAATCAAATCTTTCATTATAAAAATTCGGTTGTGCCGACTGCATTTGAAACGTGCCCCTTGCGCCGTCTTTGATCCGCGTAATCGAACCTCTTTTCTGCCAGGAAACGATTTTCAGTAAAGATTTTTCACCGCCCAGAGCCTTACTTGCCTGTTTCAAAATTTTGCTCGGTGATTGGGCATTGGCAAGGTTGAATGGAGAGAATGTGAAAAGGAAAAATAATAAGATAAAAAAAACACGTCTCATGGATTTTATACTTAAGGTAAAAATTTTGAGTCAACTCTGAAAAATTCCTTCGACTGTGAATTTTCTACTCTTGACACTTAACTTATTAAAACGTTGTCGCTTAAATACCTGTTCGAACACTTCAATTATTAGTTCGCGTGTCATGGGCGGATGATCACAGTTGTTGTAATGCTGATGAAAATTTTATAAAAATGCCGCAACAGAAATAAATTTTTTCAAATTCAGATTGTTGTTTATTTAGCCTCAATATCAAAAGTATTTGCAGCCAGATTTTGATTAAAGGCAAATTCCGTCAAATTAAAAGTCCATTCAATTTCGGTCGAACCGCTTGACGTGCCGGTAGTCGAATATAAAATACGGTAGCCGTGCGGCAAGGTTAATTTGCCTTCGGGTTTGAAGTCGGAAAAATCTTCGCTTAATGTTATACGGTTTTCGCTGTATCTTGACGAAGCATCCGGGGTTAAACCGATTCCGGCGGAAGAAACTCGTTTATATTCGGTTCTGATGTGGCGAAAAGTTTCCTTGTCGAAATATAACTTGATGTCAACATCGCTGCCGCCTTTGGGCGAGTAACCCAAGACATAGCCTTCCTTTCCATTGACTTTTTTCGTTCCGTCGTAGGAAATTTTAGCTTTTCTGTTTGCCATATTAAGCATCGCCCAGGAATGTGAAAGCGTTCCGCCTAATAAGCCTTCTTCAAGCATTAAATTGTTTGAAAGAACAAAACCGCCCAAAACCGAACGAACACCTGCTCTGCTAAATCCGACTTTAGCTTTACTGCCGTCGTAGCTGAATTTTTCCATCGGATAATCTGTCGAATTGAGGTTCATCCCCCAAAAATTCTTTTCACTTGCAGCGGCGATAACAATTCTACCGACAATCGGAGTCGTTCTCTTAGAGATGAATTTGATTTGGGCATCGCCGACCGCTATTTGGCTTTTAGTCGCGGCTCGCGCCTCGCTCGTGCCGATTGAGTCGAGATGTTTAGCGATTATATCTTCTGCTTGCATTTTCTGGGCAAACAGAAAAGGAGCTGTGCCGATTAAAAGTATAAAGTACGCAGTTGTTAAAAAAGATTTGATAAGTTTCATAAAATTTCTCCAAATAATTAAGCAGTTGCTGCCGTTTCAACAAGGTTTGTTTTACTTGAGCAATCCGAATTGTTTCCCGCAAAAAAATTACACGAATCAATCGCCGGCGCGTCGGTTTCAATCGAGCCGTCGCCATAAGTCTCGCCTGCATTCAAGGTCTCAAAATAAATACCGATGTTGTCAGAAACTTCATTGACCGAATGTGAATGATAAAGCGTCTGGCGAAACTGGGCGCCGCCGATTAAACCTTTTGTAAATTGTCCGGCAAGTTGTTTCATTTTTCCGATTGCCGGAAGCTCCGGC
>JALZOH010000287.1 GCA_030857305.1 Acidobacteriota bacterium | reverse complement strand
TTCTCACCCCAAATGCCGATGCTTTGCTGCAAAAACTGCTTGCTTGTCAGTAATGACTGAAACAAAATGCCGTAGGCAGCTGGCAAGCAGTCATCAGGTGAGGAAACAAATTCGGGAAACCTTTGAGAAAGCTCTTTCGATGTCCACGCGGTTTGATTTACTCTAGCGAAACAGTGCAGAAATTCGGTGAAGTTCGAAACGCCGTTACGATTTGAAATACAAAAATTTACTTTCTCCGGCGGATTTGGACAAAAACATTCGGTTCGTTTTTGTTCAAAAGTTTTTATAATTTCAATATTAGTTATTTTTCTTGAGTTAAATCCAAAATTTTCCAAAATTATGTCATACAGCGCAGGCAAAGATTGACCACTGAAAATCTGCTGTCGCTCAAGTTTTTCGCGTAAAAAATAAACGTCCGCGCTGCTCAGTTTTTTTGTTTCCAATTCGGCTTCACGGGCGACACCGGAAAGCGATCGAAAATAATTTTCTTCCGTATTTTCGAGAAAACTTGTAGCTTTACGAGCAAAATCTTCAAAATTTATTTCGGTAATTTCTTCATAAAGTTTTTGAAGATTTGCGAAACCAAGTTTTTGAGAAGTTTTTTGTAAATCCGAAAGCTTTTCGACAAATAAATTCGCGCACGAGTTTTGCGAATCAATTACTCTGGCGAAGATTTCGCTTCTGTTTTCAGCGATTTCTTGGAAGGCAATTTTCTCTAAGGCTTCGGTAAAAGTTAAAACTTCATCTCTAAATTTTATGTGAACTGTCTTTTGACAATTTTCCAATTCTTGAGAGATTTCCTTTGTTTGACGTTGTAAAAAACCGAGCCGTGCGATACCGAGTAAATTATGACGAGCTCTTTGTTCGATTTCAGTTTGTCCGTCAGATTCTTGAAACAATTTGACGAGTGTTTCAATTGTTGACGACGAAAATAAATCAGCAGCCGTTTCTTCTATTTCAGCAAGTGATTTGGCGTGGTTTTGATTGAGGTATTTTTCAAGGCGAAATACTTCGAGTTGCGCGCAATAATTTTTTAGATCTAAACGCAATCGAGACAAATCCATTTTTTGAGATTAACTTAAATGTTTAGATTGCCAAAGCAAAAACTAGAAATGCAGGAGAAAAAAAGAGAGCAGGTGAAGCAACGTGGAAGTGTACCGCACCTGCCAATTCGTGATTACTGTCCTCACCCCAGTAACCACTGGAAACGGCGGTTTTCACCTAGCCGTTTCGGATTATAAATATACAATTTTATAAATTGTTTTGGCAAATGGGATAATGCAATCGTTTTTCAGTTCAAATTTCTGCCGATGATTTCCGCCAGATGATTTGCCTGGGCTTCAATCTGCACTTGATTTTCCCCTTCAATCATCACCCGCGCCAAATTTTCCGTCCCCGAATAACGAAGCAGGAGACGACCTTTTGCGCCGAGGTCTTTTTTAATTTTGGCAGACGCTTGATTGATTTCTGCAACCGATTCAAACGGAATTTTTTCACGCACTTTGACGTTGACAAGGATTTGCGGAAAGCGGACGAATCCCTCGGTCATATCCGATAAAGTTTTTTCGTTTGCACGAAGTGCTTCAAGCAGAAAAAGCGTTGTCAACATTCCGTCGCCGACCAGGCTGTGAAACGGAAAAATAATATGTCCAGATTGTTCCCCGCCAAGCGCGGCATTTGTTTTTAGAAGTTCCTGCAGTACGTATTTGTCGCCGACATCAGTGCGTAGAAGTTTAATATTTTTTGAATGGAGCGCAATCTCCAACCCGATATTACTCATGACAGTGGCGACAACCGTCTGATTATTTAACTTTTGATTGTCTTGAAGATGCTGCGCCATAATCCATAGTACGGCATCGCCATCCACCAGATTTCCCTTTTCGTCAACAAACAGAGAGCGGTCAGCGTCTCCGTCAAAAGCGACACCGAAGTCGGCTTTTTCATCCAAAACCTTTTTTTGCAAATGTTCGAGATGCAGCGAGCCGCAATTTTTATTGATGTTTTTTCCGTCAGGCGTATTGTTGATAACGATTGTTTCAGCTTTGAATTTTTCAAAAAGTTGCGGCGCAAGCCGATAAGCCGCGCCATGAGCGCAATCAATCACCATTCTGAAATTTTTCAAATCGAGCGTTTTGAATTCATCAGCCAAATAGTTTAAGTACTGATTTTGCATTTCAACCGCTTTTTCTTTAGAAACGGTTTCCTGCCGAATGAGATTGCTAAGTTCGAGCGACGTCATTTGCAGCATCTCAATGCGTTGACGCAATTGTGGAGTCAAAATCATTCGCTGAGGTAAATCGGACTCAGAACTTTGGACTTTGGATTTTGGACTTTGGAAAACATCCGTTTCGATTTTACTCTCCGTCGATTGGTCAATCTTTTTTCCGTCGGGCGTAAAGATTTTGATGCCGTTATCTTGAAATGGATTGTGCGACGCGCTGATAACAATGCCTGCGTCAAAATCGAATTCTTTAGCGAGAAAAGCCACGCCCGGCGTGGTGATAATGTCCGCCGATTCGCAATGTGCGCCTGAAGCAAGAGCGCCTCGACAAAATGCTTCTTCAATCCAAGTGCCGGATTCGCGCGTATCTCTGCCTAAAATAAAACGCAGGTCTTTGTTTGATTTAGTTTGAAATTGTCGGGCGAGAGATTGACCGATAATTTCAATTGTTTTTGCGTCGAGCGGAAATTCTCCGGCTTTTCCGCGGATGCCGTCCGTTCCAAAAAGCTTCTTCATAATACCGTAATACTTGAATAAATTAAGTTTTCCTAACGAAAGAATATTATTTATACAGCAAAATTCCCGTTGACAACAAATCAAAATTGCCCATAATTAAAAATTGTGGCTTGTATAAGCTATTGTCAAGGCATTTGACAACCTTTTATTTAATAGGCGAATCTTTACAATGGCGAATTTAATAAATCCGCTTATTTTTATAGAATTTTTGTCAATCGACTTCGTTTCGTAAATTATAAGTACCTGAAAAAGTATAATGAAATTAAAATTGCTTCTGAGTCTGTTCGCGTTCAGTCTTTCATCAACCTTCGTATTTTCTCAAACAGCCGGGCTGCCGTCACCAGCACCCAGCCGAACTCGTGTCATTCAATCGAACCCGACACCGGCTCCGACCGCATCGCCTAGCCCGACACCGAATCGAAAAGTTATTGTTACCAATAACTTGCCTGCGCCGACTCCAACACCGATGCCTCGATCGACAGCACCCCCAATTCAAAGTTCGTCAATCGCCGGGCAGCCAAACTACCAAATGGCGACTCCCGCACCGCCGCCGACGTTTTACAAACCTCTAGCCTTTAATCAAATTAAAAATAAAATTGCCGAAGCCAGGCGACAGATGACTGCGCGCCCGATTCCGACCGCCTCGACTGACAGTTTTTTGACGACTAATGTTATACGCCTGGCATTTTATGATTATGAAACGGGAAAGATTGATTATTTGGTTACCTCCAAGACTTCTTTTCTGTCGCCGAATGCGCAAATTGCAACTACCACGTCGAACGGCAAACTTGTTACGCTGCGCATCGTTCGCGCCAATTTCGTGAACACTGCGGTGATGATTGTTGATGCCAACAACCGGGCGCACTTGCCGCTTGTTGCCCAGTATCCGATCGAACGAAACGGTAAATTTGTGGAAATGGCTCATTATATTTCGACGCACGCCGGTATCGTCACGCCCGAAGTCGTCAGCGCGGGCAAGTTCTACGTGCGCAATACAATCGATACCGCGCGCGAAAACCTGCGTAAGAAAGGCATTTTTATATCGCCGCAAATTACCGACACCGCCGAAAGATTAAGCATTGTCGAACACGTTGATCACCAACGTTTCTGGAGTGAATTTCACCCGACTATCTTTAATGAAATTTATGCGCTTTTCGCTCTAAACGAAGGTCAAACGTATCGCTATTCGGTCAGCGTGGCGGGCGCGGGCGGAATGGTGCAAATGATTCCGTGGACTTATAATATGATTCGCACGCGTTACTATAACGTCGGTTTGATACCTGATTTTGTCGAAGGAATGAGAAATCATCAGAACGCCGCGCAGGCAATGCTGCTTTATATGCAGATGACGTGGGGCGATTTGATTTCCAATGATACGATTAACGA
>JALZOH010000286.1 GCA_030857305.1 Acidobacteriota bacterium | reverse complement strand
ATAGCCGACGCTGCCGAGATTCAAAAGAATTTTCTTTTTCCCATCGCCCAGCAGACGGCGAACCGCAGTGCGCAGGGCAACGCTGCCTTCACCCAGTGTTACCTTGCCGTTCATATCAAGAATTGTGACGTCTCCCGCCTGACGCTCCGTTAAATTAAGTTCAGCCATATTTGTCTCCTAATATTATTTTAAAGATTTTAAAAAGCGTGATTGCAGATTTTAGACTAATCTTGCCTGAAAAGTCCAAGATAAATCCGTTTATTTAACGCTTTTTCAACATTTTTACAATCATACCGCCCTCGGCGTGATTAAGCCATTCGACTCGGTCCATAAAGGCGCGCATAAATAAAATACCGCGCCCGTCGGACTTCAAGAGATTTTCAGAATTCGTCGGATCCGGAACTTCTTCAACCGCGAAACCCGTTCCAAAATCTCTAACAATAAGTTCAAAGCCATCGACAGAATTTCTAAACGTGATTTCGACTTGTTTTGTTTCGTCTAATTTATTTCCGTGTTTGACCGCATTGGCAACTGCTTCCCGAACAGCCATATCAATCGAGTGCAGAGCGTCTTCGTTGAAACCCGATTGCCTGGCAAAAATCTCCGCCTCGCGAGCGGCTTTTTCCACCGATTCAATCCGGCTTTGTAAATTGAATTCTTTTGTTTCTAAGCTCACAAGTTTTTCTTTTGTTTGTAAGTTATCGGTTTACTAGGGTTCGTGTCAAGAAACCGTTATACAATTTCAGGATTTCTGACGACCGCAATAAACGGTAAGTTTCTGTATCTTTCCGCTGCGTCTAAACCGTAGCCAACAACAAATTTATTTGGAACTTGGAAACCGCAGTAATTTATTTTCAGGTCTTTGTTAATTCGCGGTTCGGGTTTGTCGAGCAAGGTTGCGAGCCTGACTGACTTTGCGCCGCGCGACTGTAAGTTTTGCAAAAGATAGGAAAGCGTCAGTCCCGTGTCAACAATATCTTCGACGACAATTAAATCCTTCCCTTCTACCGCCACGTCCAAATCTTTAATTATTTTCACTTCGCCCGAAGATTTTTGAGCCTTGCCATAACTCGATACTGCCATAAATTCGATTGATATTTTTAAGTTTATACTGCGCGCCAAATCCGCCATAAAAACAAATGCGCCTTTTAAAACTCCAATCAAAATCGGTTCTTGCCCGGCATAATCATTCGTAATTTCCGCGCCGAGCTCTTTAATTCGCGTCGTTATTTGTTCGTTTGAAAGCAAAACTTCTAAATTCGAATTAGTAAATTCAGCTGGCATAATTTTCAGTTTGATTTCGAATGGTTTTTGGAAATACTATTTGAGCGGAGTTGAAAGGTCAAATCTGATAAAATGATTTGCCGAAGAAAATACAAATATATATGTCTGAAAACAATGAAACCCGTGAGCGTGTCCGTGCTTTGGTCAAAGAAGTTTTGGCAAACGTTCCGGTTGAAGAAGAGAAGGCGCCGGAAACTTTGCCAAAACATATCGTTGTCAATTCGTTAAAGGATGAACTCGGCAAAGAATTCGACCGCGATGAATCAGCTAAAAATTTGATTGCGGAAGATGATTTGCGCGGACTTGAATCAGGCGCGCGGCTTCGCGTCGCGGACGACGCCAAATTTACGCCGCTTGCCAACGATATTATCAGGGAAAAGCAAATCATTTTAATAAAAAAATCCTCGCGTCGCTCTTCTACCAAAGTTCAATCAATCGCTGTCGGCTGTGATCATGGCGGTTTCCAATTTAAAGAACAATTAAAAAGTTTTCTCTCTGAACGCGGCTTTCAAGTCCGCG
The DNA here is from genome assembly GCA_030857305.1 of Acidobacteriota bacterium. Classification (GTDB taxonomy): domain Bacteria; phylum Acidobacteriota; class Blastocatellia; order Pyrinomonadales; family Pyrinomonadaceae. Next base: position 2,323 of record JALZOH010000286.1, on the reverse strand, counting down.
ATTTCGGCACTGACTCTGAAGAGGCGGTTGATTACCCGGATTTTGCATACGCGGTTGCAACTGCAGTTTCGGAAAAAAAATCTGATATGGGAATAATCATTGACGGTGCGGGAATTGGCAGCGCGATCGCGGCAAATAAAGTTTTTGGCGTCCGCGCTGCGGCTTGTTACAACGCCGCCCTTGCGAAAAATTCACGCGAGCACAACGGCGCGAATGTTTTAACTTTAGGCAGCGGACAAAACAGTTTTTCAGAAATAAAAGAAATCGTCGAAGCGTTTTTGACAAATGATTTGACCGAAGAACGACATAAAAAGCGCGTTGCAAAAATCGAAGCGATTGAGCGACAATATAAATACTGAGAGGAAAAATGCCCAATTTTCAAAACGGCAATCACGAAAAACTTGTCGAGCAGATTACGGATTTGGTTTTAGCGCGAATCGACGACGCAGACAATTATTGTCCGTCGTTTTGTAGCGCGGACGTGCAGCGAATCGTTGACGCAGGCGCCTCGCGTATCGGAATTGTTCTGGGCGAGACGGCAACGGCGCACGATTGGGCGAGCCTCGTTGACCACACGCTTCTTAAACCCGATGCAAGCGAAAGCGATGTCAGAAAACTTTGCCAGGAAGCCGTGCAGTATGGTTTTGCGTCGGTTTGCGTCAATCCGAGCTGGGTAAAAAAAGCGTGTGAATTTTTGCGCGGAAGCAATGTTCCGGTATGCACTGTGATTGGCTTTCCTTTGGGCGCAACTTTATCTGACGTAAAAGCGTTTGAAGCGCGCCGCGCAATTTTTAACGGCGCCCGCGAAGTTGATATGGTGATCAATATCGGTGCGCTAAAATCAGGCGATGACTGTACCGTTGAAGATGATATTCGCTCGGTTGTCGGGGCGGCGCACGAAAATGCCGTATTGTGCAAAGTAATTATTGAAACCGCGCTCTTGACCGATGAAGAAAAAGTTCGCGCCTGTCTCGCATCAAAAAATGCGGGCGCGGATTTTGTCAAAACTTCGACCGGGTTTGCCAAAGGCGGCGCGACGGTGGAAGATGTCGCGCTGATGCGGCGCGTCGTTGGTTCAGGGCTCGGCGTCAAAGCATCGGGCGGCGTGAAAGGCATTGCGGACGCGAAAGCGATGATCGAGGCGGGTGCAACGCGAATCGGAGCCAGCGTCGGCGTAAAAATCGCTCAGGAAGCGAGCGGCGTTAAATCAAATGTTGTCGCGGGAAGTTATTAGAATCTTATTAGTTTATAGTTTGGAAATCGTTGTGTTTTGTAGATCTTTAACGTGAATTCATTTAATAGTTAGTAAAAAAACTCACTCAATTACACTTACAATCTTCATATTTAGTCATCATTCTTTGAAAAACTGGAATAACATCTCTAAAGTAATTGATTATAGTTTTGTTATCTAACTCTTGATTATTGTTATATCTAAAAATAAATTCTTTTGCCGCTTCTAGGGCTATTTGTTTTTGCGCGATTGTCCCGTCATAATTATCCGTAAATTTTCGATACAGAATAGCCTTTTCTTTGATATATTTTGGCGAATTTTCACCAATTACTTTGATCAGAAAATCGCTGCCGCCAACTTTTCTTAAAGAATTCTTATTTTTCAAAGTCAAATCAAAATTTATACCACGCTTACGAACATCAGTTATTAATTGTTCGTTAGATTCTTTTGCATTTTTATTAATGCGAGAAGCAGAAGTTAGTTTTGACAATATATCATTGAAGCTCAAGGAGTTTTCTTGCTGGGCTTGAATTTGTTGATGACCAATCAGAAAGACGAAAAAGCCGATAAAAATAGCCGAAATTATTTTTTTGTAATAAACATAGCTAGAACTCCTTTGTAATCTATAATTTGTGATCATCTTCGGCTTGAATTCGCGTTTCGTTCGAGCGACATCCTTTATCTTGAACAATATTTTGTCCGATAATTAGCTACCAAATGATACAACCATATTTTCGCCGCCGCCGAAACTATTCGTTCTGCCACCCTCGAGTCCGATTTTCTGATTGAAAAATGCCTGAACGATATAGAGTTTCAAAAGAAGACGAGCGTCTTCGCGTTGAAATCGATCGGTCATATTTCGCAAGCGGTCGATGTCGGCATTGGCGAGCAGATTTAATTCTTTGCCGTATTGAAAAATACTGTTGCCGACGCGCGGAAGTCCGCGTGTTAAAACCATTTCGCCGTTTTTGAAGGCGGTGTTTTTTTTGTCGTATTTGGCAAGTAGCGCGGCGGCAGTCACGATTTCGCTAGCTTGACTGGCAAAAGCATCAAGCATTGAAAAGGCAGTGTTCGGGTCAACGTAAGCATAAC
>JALZOH010000285.1 GCA_030857305.1 Acidobacteriota bacterium | reverse complement strand
AAAACTGGGCATCGCTCGAAGAAATAGAACCAATGCCAAGAGCTAATAACGAACTTTTGAAAGAATTGAATATTCTTGATAAATTTACCTTTTTGTATGCGGGGAATATGGGTTACCCGCAAGATTTAGGAAGCATTGTTAAATGCGCCGAAAAGTTAAAAACCGACGAAAGATTTCATTTTTTATTTATTGGTTCGGGTGTCAAAAGAAAGTGGCTCGAAAAGGAAGTAAAAGAAAAAAATCTCGTCAATATAACCGTTTTACCGCCAAAATCACGTAATGAACAAAAAATTTTTCTCAATGCATGTGATGTCGGTCTTGTTCCTTTGGTCAAAAAAATGCGTGGTGTCGCTATGCCGAGCAGAACATATAATTTGTTAGCCGCCGGAAAACCAATCTTAGCATTAACCGAAAAGAATTCCGAAGTGGCATGGGTTATTGAAGATGACCGAGTTGGCTGGCATGTTGCGCCGGATGATCCGGAAGCGCTCTGCAACATTATTATCGAGATATTTGAAAATCGCTCCCTTTTACGAGAAATGAGTCAACGCGCCCGCCTTTCAGCCATACAAAAATATTCGATGCAAGTGGCTGTCGAAAAATATATTCGGTGCCTGGATTAACGCGTCCGATAATCTTTACATAACCAATAATAAAAGTTAAATGAAAGTTTTAATTACCGGCGGGAGTGGATTTATAGGTAACGAAATTATTAAAGAGTGTATCAACTCAGATTTTGAAGTTATACACATTAGTCGTCATCGTAAATACCTTTATAAAGAAAACGAAATAGAAAAATTATCAAAGGTTATTGCGGCAGACATTACTGTTTATAAAGATTTATATGAACTGGAAAAAATCAAAAATGTAGATGTTATAATCCACTCTGCAGGACTCGCGCACCAATTCGGGGATACTTCAAAAGAAGATTTTCAAATGGTAAACGTCCAGGGCACAAAAAATATTTCCAAGCTGGCATCTAAAATGAAGGTCAAACAATTTATTTTGATTAGCACAACAGCCGTCTATGGAATGGCTAAAAATATGACAGACGATAATAAAAATATCGATCAAGATATATTTGATGAAAATTCACTGCCGCGCCCGCAAACTTTTTATGCTGAAAGTAAGTTAGAAGCTGAAAGAATTTGTTCTGTCATTTGTGAAAAGAATAAAATCCCTTTAACTATTCTCCGTTTAGCGCCGGTCATCGGTGAGGAAAACGTGGGCAATGTTTCGCGTCTCGTAAAAGCCATCGATCAAAAGAAATTCGTGTGGATCGGAAAAGGCGACAATCTTAAATCGCTGATATACAAAAACGACGTGGCGCGTGCTTGTATAAAGATAATCAAGGGAAAAACCGGTGATACAGAAGTTTTTAATTTATCCGCCGAACCAATCAGGATGAAGGATTTTGTCAATGAAATTGCCGCCGAGCTAAAAAGAAAGGTACCAAAATATACAATTTCACCAAACTTTTTTAGAATGATTTTTAATATTAATAAAAAAACATTAGATAGCAAAAAAATCAATAAAATTGAGCAAACAATTGAGAAATGGCTGTCCGAGGATATTTATACGAGCGATAAAATAAAGGAAAAATATAATTTTGTGCCAAAATTTAGCGCTGCCGAAGGTGTTCGAAAACAAGTTGGTTGGTATAAATTAAATAAAGAACAAAATTTATAAATATAGCAAATCAAATTTGGGTGCCGTTAATAATAATTTATTCATTAATATTGGCTTTATCTTATCTAGGAGTAAAACTTTTTCTCCATCTGAGTATAAAGTGGAATTTTTTAGACGTACCGAACGAAAGAAGCTCACACGTTAAACCGACCCCGCGCGGCGGCGGTTTAATTATCGTTTTTATAAGTTTGCTCGCATACGGCGGTTATACAAGCTTTATCACACAAAATTTTTCATGGGCGTATTTTTTCGGCGCAATTATTATTGCTACGATCAGTTGGTTAGATGATTTGTATTCAATTTCCCCACTTTGGCGAATTGTCGTACATTCAATCGCCGCTGTTTTAATTGTTTTATTCCTCGGTGACTTTCAGCCCTTCGAGATACCTTTTGTCGGAGTTATAAAACCGAATTTTTATTGGCGGATTTTAATCTTTCTGTGGATAGTCTGGCTCACAAATGCGTATAATTTCATGGATGGCATTGACGCTCTTGCCGGAATGCAGGCAGTTACCGCCGGTTTCGGATGGCTAATGGTCGGAAAAATCGTCGGACTTGAAACGGTAGGTTTTTATGGCGGTGTCATTGCTTTTTCAAGTTTGGGGTTTTTAATTCACAATCGTTATCCAGCAAAAATTTTTATGGGCGATGTCGGAAGCGCTTTTTTAGGTTATACGTTTGCTGTATTACCGCTTCTTTCATTTGGAGAAATTTCAGAATATAAGCCTAATTTGTTCTTAGTTGCAGTTCTTTTAGTGTGGCTTTTTGTATTTGATTCGGTCTTAACACTCACGCGCAGACTTTTTAAACGAGAAAAGGTTTGGCAGGCTCATCGCAGTCATATCTACCAGAGACTTGTGGCAGCGGGTTTATCACAAGTGAGGGTGACGGGTTTATATGTTTTAATTTCATTGACAATTGTTTTTTTAATTTTTATAAATTTGAAAATCAGTAATTTCTGGAGTGTCTCGGCAGTACTCATTATTATAGAATCTCTTGGACTTTTTATTTTTTCAAAGATGAAAGAAGGAAAACTCTTCAATTAAAAGATCATGTTCGATAAAAAATTACAAAATTAGATATGACAAAAGCAATTCATCAGATTTTTATACAAGTTTATGGTGTCAAAATCTGTATCAAAACAAATAATAAGACAGTGTTCGGTGAATTAAAAAGGGAAATTGTTAAACTTATCCCCGTAAAATTTGAAATTATTAGCCCACAAATTTCTGATCACATTTTATATATTAAATCAGTAGGAAAAAAAATGTATGAATTATATAAAAATGAGGAAAATATGGGTCGGATGGATAAATCCCTAGTGATATATACATTCAACGATTGGTTGCGCCTAACTATAGCGGAGTTTGCAGTTTCAAAAGTTTTTTTGCATGCCGGTGTGGTTAGTTGGAAGGGGAAAGCGATAGTCATACCCGCCAATAGTTTTAAGGGTAAAACAACTTTGGTTGCAGAGTTAGTAAAAAAAGGTGCATTATATTATTCTGATGAATATGCGGTATTGAACAAAGATGGTTTTGTTCAATCGTTTCCAAGAAAGCTTTCTTTAAGAAGTCCGACAGACAAAAATTTCCGGGCAGACTGTTCCGTCGAATCTCTAGGTGGGCGCGCGGGCAATAAAAATATTCCTGTCGGAATGATTTTGTTAACCGAATTCGATCCAAAATTTGATGCAAATTCGACCGCGAAAAAATGGAATCCAAAGCTTTTAAGCGCCGGACAGGGAATTCTGGAAATAATTCCCCACACAATTTCTATCAGATATGATACGAAATTTGCATTAAAGGTATTGAACAAAGTTGCAAGTCGTGCCATAATCGCTAAGAGTAAAAGAGGTGAAGCAAAAGAATTTGTTAATTTATTGATAAATTTTTTTGAAAATAATGTAGAATACACCCTAAAATCAAAACTGATTAAATAATTTATCATTAAATTTGAGGAGAAAATAGAAATGTCACAAAATCCAATAGCCCGAAAAGCCGGTTTAGTTTTGCAGGAAATGCCGGACGAACTTTTAGTTTATGATTTGGATACGAACAAAGCTCACTGTCTAAATCAAACATCAGCTTTTGTATGGAAAGCGTGTAACGGTAAAAATACGGTCGGCGATATATCCAGATTGTTTGGAACTGATGCGGGTAATTCCGTCCCTGAAGATTTGGTTTGGCTGGCAATCGACCAGTTAAGTCAAAATAATCTTTTAGAAAACAAAATATCTCCAAAGTTGAATGGACAAACCCGACGCGAAGTGATCAAGAAAATTGGTTTAGCTTCGGTTATTGCCTTGCCGCTTGTCGCGTCACTAGCTGCTCCCAGTTCAGTTTTAGCGGTTGTTAGTTGTCCGACAGTAGTATGTCAAACAAATGCGGATTGTGGTCCTTGCGTTTGTACGGGGGCGGGTGGTTCTTGCGTAGCAACAGGG
>JALZOH010000284.1 GCA_030857305.1 Acidobacteriota bacterium | reverse complement strand
ACGCTTGGTTATCAACCGGGCATCGCTTACTTGGCGGCAGGTGCATTATCGCCGATTGCGACTTTGGTTTTGGTGATGATAACGCTGTTTGGTGCTCTGCCGATGTATAACCGCGTGGCGGCGCAAAGTCCGCACGGCGACGGCTCGATTTCGATGCTCGAAAATCTGCTTTCGCGCTGGAAGGGGAAATTATTCGTTCTGGCTTTGCTCGGATTTGCAGCCACCGGATTTATTATCACGATAACGCTTTCCGCCGCCGACGCGACCGCGCACGTTCTCGAAAATCCGTTTGTCCACGAAAATCTGCCGTTTCTTGAACATCCGATTGTAGTAACTTTATTTTTCATTGCGCTGCTCGGCGGGGTTTTTCTTAAAGGCTTCAAGGAAGCTATCGGCGTGGCGGTCGCTATTGTCGTGGTTTATTTGGTTTTAAATGTTGTCGTCATCGGTCGCGCTTTATATGAAATTGCGATGCGCCCGGAAACATTAACGGCGTGGAAGGACGCGCTTTATAACTATCCGGGAGCGTATGGAAATCCGCTAATGATGATTGCGCTGGCTTTAGTGGTTTTTCCGAAACTCGCGCTCGGACTTTCCGGCTTTGAAACCGGAGTGGTCGTAATGCCGCTTATCAAAAACCCGAACCGAATTACCAACACGCGCAAACTTCTGGCAACCGCCGCCATTATAATGAGCTTTATGCTGATTGCAAGCAGCATTGCCACGACGGTGTTGATTCCGGCGGAGGAATTTCTACCGGCGGTTACGGATGCAAGCGGCGCGATTGTCCAGGAAGTAGGCAAAGCCAACGGACGTGCTTTAGCTTACCTGGCGCATTTGTATCTGGGCGATGCTATCGGAACGATTTACGACCTCAGCACGGTGGCAATTCTGTGGTTTGCGGGCGCGTCGGCTTTAGCCGGACTGCTGAATATCGTGCCGCGTTATTTGCCGCGTTACGGAATGGCTCCCGAATGGGCTCGGGCGACTCGTCCGCTCGTTATTGTTTTCACTTTGATTTGTTTTGCTGTTACCGTTGTCTTCAAAGCCGACGTTGACGACCAAGCCGGAGTGTATGCAACCGGCGTTTTAGCGTTGATGACCAGCGCCGCGATTGCCGTAGCGATTTCCGCCTGGCGCAAAAATCAAACGGCGAAATGGCTTTTTATAATAATCTCGGTCATTTTTGTTTATACGCTTGCGGTTAATATAGTTCAGCGACCGGAAGGCTTGAAAATCTCTTTGATTTTCATCGGCTCGATAATCGTCGTCTCGTTCCTTTCACGCGCGATGCGTTCGACCGAAGTGCGGATTGACCGAATCGTGTTCGACAAAAAAGCGCAAGAGTATATTGATGAAATGGCGGAAGGCGAAATTCGCATCGTAACCAACCGGCTTGAAACGGGCGATGTCGAAGAATATCGCTTTAAAGAACACGAAAAGCGAATTGATAATCATATTCCGTCGAGCGACCCGATTCTTTTTTACGAAATAACGCCGGGCGACGCTTCAGAATTCAAAGGCAAGCTGAAAATTCACGGCGTTGACATAGACGGTTACAGAATTTTGCGAACTTCCGCGCCCGCCGTGCCGAATGCGATTGCCGCGTTGCTGCTTCATCTGAGAGATAAAACCGGAAAAATCCCGCACGTTTATTTCGGCTGGAGCGAGGGAAACCCGTTAATTTATTTAGCGCGTTATATTTTATTCGGCGAAGGCGATACGGCGCCGGTTACACGCGAGATTTTGCGCCAAGCCGAAGAAAACCCCGAACGGCGCCCGAACGTTCACGTCGGCGGCTAACCAAATGCCCGCTCAGGTGGGTTTACTCATTTGATTAGGCAACAGAATCTATACTTTTTCTGGACATCTGATAGCTGATGTTTTATTTAATTGATTCCGGTCCGTGACAAATTTATTTCGACACTCCAAAGGCATTACCGGCTATTTAATCGCCCTTATGGGCGTAAGCTTGGTGACATTTTTACTCGCTCCTTTTCACAATCATGTAAATGATACGACAATTTCGCTGGCACTTTTGCTAATTATTCTTGTTGTTGCTACTATTTTCGGAAGCCGACCCGCACTTTTTGCTTCTCTTCTGGGGGTTTTATCCTTTAATTTTTTCTTTCTTCCTCCGGTTTATACTTTCGCTATTTCTGATCCGCAACATTGGGTAGCTTATGCGGCATTTCTCGTGACGGCTCTTATCGCCGGACAGCTTTCATCTTACGCTCGGCGCCGTGCGGAAGAATCCGAACAAAGACGCCGCAAGATTGAAAGACTTTACAACGAACTGCAATCGGCTTTTGAGCAGTCGAGTCAGGCAGAAGCCTTACGCCGCAGTGAACAGCTCAAATCTGCTCTGCTCGATGCGGTTACGCACGACTTAAGAACTCCTCTGACTTCCATCAAAGCCTCAGTAACGACATTGATTGAAGATCAGAAAACGAAGATTGACAATCAAAAGATGGCTCACGACAGTTTCCTCCAATTAGACGACGAGGGACGCGATGAGTTTCTCGAAATAATCAATGAAGAAACCGACCGCTTGAATCAATTTATCGAGGGAATCGTCGGGCTTGCCAAAGTTGAAGCCGGTGCTTTGCACCTGCGAAAAACTTGGAGCCAAGTTGAAGAGATAATCAATAATGCGATTGATCGGGCAAAAAATCGTCTTTCAGAGCATCAGATTTTAATAGAAATTGAGCGTGAACCGCCTGCCATTTTTGTTGACGCCAATTCAATTTCGGAAGTCGTTTACACCTTGCTCGATAATGCCGCAAAATACTCGCCGAAAAACTCGAAAATCAGAATTTCGACGCGCCGCACCCAACAGGAAAAGCTTGAGATTTCTGTTGAAGATGAAGGCAAAGGAATTGCTATCGAAATGCGTGAAAAAGTATTCAGCAAATTTTTTCGGGCGACTGAAGCCAATATTCACGCTACATCAAACGGAGGGCTCGGACTTGGGCTTGCCATCGCGCGTGGCATTATCGAATCGCAAGGCGGAAAAATTTGGATTCAAGACGGGCGCGATGAATATAAGACGCGGGTGGTTTTCTCCGTGCCGGTTGGCGATGATGGAAAATAATTTTAAGTTTTTATTGAAAGCACAAAAATAAACCCGATGGAAGGAAAAAGAATTTTAGTAGTTGATGATGAACCGCAGATAACGCGCGTTTTACGGAGAAGCCTCGCCGCTCATCGGTATGACGTGCGGGTTGCGGCAGACGGAGAATCCGCTTTGGATACTTTGCGTGATTTTCATCCCGATTTGATAATTACCGACCTTTCAATGCCGGAGATGAGCGGCATCGAGCTTTGTCAGAAAATCCGTAAAACCTCGAAAATCCCGATTATTGTTCTTTCGGTCAAAGGTGAAGAAAAAACAAAAGTTGCGGCTTTGGATGCCGGAGCGGATGATTACATCACAAAACCTTTTGGAATGGATGAACTGCTTGCGCGAGTGCGGGCAGCATTTCGCCGCTTCTCCTCGAACGAAGAAAATAAGTCTTCTGTTTTGACGGCTGGTGACTTTGAAATTGATATTGACGCGCACAAGGTTTCGGTAGCCAGAAGAGAGGTTTCCCTCACGCCTAAAGAATTCGATTTGCTGTTTTACCTTGTCCAAAATCGTGGGCGTGTTATCACACACCATAATTTGCTGGGCGCAATCTGGGGCGGTAATTTCACCAAACAAACTGAATATTTAAGAGTTTTCGTCGGGCAGCTCCGCAAAAAAATAGAACCCCAACCAAACCAACCAAAATACATTTTAACCGTTCCTTGGGTCGGGTATCGTTTTAATACCGGTGAAGAATAGAGACTGCAAAAACTTTTAAAATAATTATTGTTTATGATTTGTCTCACGATAAACTGTTTTATCCCCGCTTAATATTTTATGAACTTTTTATAAATTCTTTACTCCATCTTTATTAATAGGCTCGTATTCTTTTTTAGTGAACGAGGAAAAGAATATGATAAGCCCTTTCGTAAATTCGACAGAAAAAATTCTGTTAAATATTTTTACCGGCAAGAAAGAAATCACCGCCAAAAATTGGACAATCTGGCATATCGGAGCGGGAATGGGTTTACTCGGCGGAACACTTCTTCTCGCATGTGTCGTGTTTCTCA
>JALZOH010000283.1 GCA_030857305.1 Acidobacteriota bacterium | reverse complement strand
AAACTGTTTGACAGATTGCCGCCGTTGCTTGGATTGCAGAAGCAGCAAAAGGCTAATAATAAATCACCCCGGATTTTTCTAAGTAACAGTTAATAAACATTTTGAGATCAGCCCGATAAAATCCTGCCGAATTCGGTGGCGAGTAAGTCAGTACTCATAATTTTTTGCATTTCTTGGTCGAATTTCTTAAACTGAGTTTTATAGAAAACACCATTTGCTCTAGAACAGAAAAAAACTTTATTTTACAAAGGCTGCGGCTAACCGTTCGCGGCATTGTGCAAGGTGTCGGCTTTCGCCCGTTTGTCTATGCCTGCGCCGAGAGCTGCGATTTGCGCGGATTCGTCGGCAATGAAAGCGGCGGTGTGTTTGTCGAAATCGAAGGTTTAGAAAACAATTTTATTAATTTTCAAAAACTCTTGCGCGAAAATGCTCCGCCGCTCGCGCATATCACCTCGATTGAAATTGAGGAAATCCCCACGACCGGCGATACGAATTTTAACATTCTTGAGAGCAGAATAAACGAATCTGAAAACACGCTTGTTTCGCCCGATGTGAGCGTTTGCGACGATTGCCTGCGCGAAATGCTTGACGAAACGGATAGGCGCTTTCGTTATCCATTTATCAACTGCACAAATTGCGGAACGCGCTTTACCATTATCAAAGACATTCCTTATGACCGACCGAACACGACGATGAGCGTTTTTCAAATGTGCGAATTATGCCAAAGCGAATACGACAATCCGTTTGATAGACGCTTTCACGCGCAGCCAAACGCTTGCCAAAATTGCGGTGCGCAAGTTTGGTTTGTCGACAAATTTGCCTGCGGCAGCGAGCGGGTTAATAATATTTACGACGAGGACGCGATTCTGGCGACGCAAAAAGTTTTGTCTGGAAAAGGTATTGTCGCCATCAAAGGCATCGGCGGTTTTCATCTCGCGTGTGATGCCAAATGCGACGCGGCTTTGCAAATTCTAAGAGATAGAAAAGGCAGAGTTGATAAACCTTTCGCCGTGATGTGCAGGGATTTGGAAGCGGCAGAAAGTTTCGCGGAAATCAGCGAGGCGGAAAGAGCTATGCTCACGAGCAAAGAACGCCCGATTGTTCTGCTGCGGAAAAAACAAAAGGCGGAAATTTCTGAACTCGTCGCGCCGAACAATTTGTTTTTGGGCGTAATGTTACCGTATTCGCCGATTCATTATCTGCTGCTCAATTCTACCAGCGAAAAGTTTCGTAATCTCGATGTTTTGGTAATGACTTCAGGCAATTTTTCTAACGAGCCGATTGTTAAAGACAATGCGGAAGCATTAGAAAAATTATCGCTTCTAGCCGACGCTTTTTTATTGCACGACCGCGATATTTTTGTGTCGTGCGATGATTCGGTGATTAGAGTATTTAAAGATCAAGAATTACCGATTCGACGTTCTCGCGGCTATGCGCCGTTTCCCGTTCAATTGCCGTTCAAAGTTCCGCCGATTTTGGCAGTCGGCGGCGAACTGAAAGCGACGTTTTGTCTTGCAAAAGACGAATTCGCTTTTATGTCGCAGCACATCGGCGATATGGAAAATCTGGAAACGCTTTGCGCCTTTGAAAAATCGGTTGGGCAAATGTGGAAACTTTTTCGCATCGAACCTGAAATCGTCGCGTTTGATAAACACCCGAATTATCTTTCGGCGCGTTGGGCAAAGGAAAATTTAGAGCGAATCTTTCAGCCTGAAACCAAACTTGTCGCGGTTCAACATCATCACGCGCACATCGCTTCGGTAATGGCGGAAAATGGTTTTGACGGCGCGGAACGAGTTATCGGTTTTGCATTTGACGGAACGGGTTATGGCGACGACGGCGCGATTTGGGGCGGTGAAGTTTTGCTGGCTGATTATGCCGGGTTTCAGCGAGCCGCGCATTTGAAATACTTTCCGCTGGCGGGCGGCGATGCGAGCGTGAAAAAACCGTATCGCGTCGCGCTCGCGTATTTGTGGCAAGCCGGAATTGATTGGAATGAAAATTTGCCGTGCGTCGCAATTTGTCCCGAAACCGAGCGCAGAATTTTATTAAAGCAATTTGAGAATAATTTTAATACCGTTCCGACAAGCAGTTTCGGACGGCTGTTCGATGCGGTCGCGTCTTTGGCTGGCGTGCGGCAAATGATTACTTACGAGGCGCAAGCAGCGATTGAGTTTGAAGCCTTGCTGGACGAGAACATATCCGACGCTTACGAATTTGATTTGAGCGAAGGCGAAACGATTGAGTTTGACGCTTCAAAATTGATTCAAGCCGTTACTGAAGACGTTCTGGCGCAGATTTCTGTTGCTAAAATTTCCGCAAAGTTTAATAATGCGGTTGCCGATTTAATTTTGCGTCTCGCTTTGATTTTTAGAGAGAGAGAAAAACTCAATCGAGTTGCTTTGAGCGGTGGTTGTTTTCAAAACGTCACCTTGCTAAAAGCGAGTTTGCGGCGTTTGCGGGAAAACAGCTTTGAAGTTTTCACGCATCGAAAAGTTCCGCCAAACGATGGCGGATTGGCTTTAGGACAAGCCGTTATCGCAGGCAAAAGCCTGCTCAATGAAAAATTAAAAATGTAAAATGCAAAATAATTTTTAATTCTTAATTTTGAATTTTGAATTATTTGCGGAGCAAATTTATGTGTTTAGCAGTTCCCGGAAAAGTCGTCAGCCTTCACGAAGCGGGCGGAGTCCAAATGGGTAAAGTTGATTTCGACGGAATTACCAAAGACATCTGCTTGGCATATATGCCGGACATTAAAATCGGTGAATACGTAATTGTCCACGTCGGTTTTGCCATTGAAAAATTGGACGAAAAATCGGCGCTCGAAACTCTCCAAATGTTTAGAGAGATGGGATTTTTAGAAGAAGAACTCGGCGCAACCGAAGGAGAAAGCGATGAAATATCTACAAGAGTTTCGTGACCCGGAATTGGCGCAAAATATCTTATCGGAGATTCGCGCCGTCACCACTAGAAATTGGGCGATTATGGAAGTTTGCGGCGGTCAGACGCATTCGATTATCAGGCACGGCATTGACCAGCTTTTGCCGGAGAATATCGAACTGATTCACGGTCCGGGCTGTCCGGTCTGCGTGACGCCGCTCGATATGATTGATAAGGCTCTGGCAATAGCGGCGATGCCGAATGTGATTTTCTGTTCGTTCGGCGATATGCTGCGCGTTCCCGGAAGCGAGAAGGATTTGTTTCGCGTCAAGAGCGAAGGCGGCGATGTCCGCACGGTTTATTCGCCGCTCGACGCGCTGAAAATTGCCAGAGATAATCCCGAAAAAGAAGTCGTCTTTTTCGGCATCGGTTTTGAAACGACCGCGCCCGCCAACGCGATGGCGGTTTTTCAGGCGAAACAGCAAAATCTCAAAAATTTCTCGATGCTGGTTTCGCACGTTCTCGTGCCGCCCGCGATTGCCGCGATTATGGAATCGCCGACCAACCGCGTGCAGGGCTTTCTCGCCGCCGGTCATGTCTGTTCAGTGATGGGCTACGCGCAATATCCGCAGCTCGTCGAAAAATATAAAGTTCCGATTGTCGTTACGGGTTTTGAGCCGCTCGATGTTTTGGAAGGTATTCGCCGCGTGGTAACGCAGCTTGAAAATGGGCAATATGAAATCGAAAACGGTTACAAAAGAGTAGTTAATTTCGACGGAAACATTCCCGCGCAAACAATGCTCGCCGAAGTTTTCAAAACGACCGACAGCGCGTGGCGCGGCATCGGCATTATTCCAAACAGCGGCTGGCGTTTGAATGAAAAATACCGCGCCTTCGATGCCGAAGCAAAGTTTGAAGTCAGCGGAATAAAGACAGTCGAATCGCCTCTTTGTCGAAGCGGCGAAGTTTTGCAGGGAATGATAAAACCGCACGAATGCGAATGTTTCGGCAAAAACTGCACGCCGCGCAAACCGCTCGGCGCGACGATGGTTTCTTCGGAAGGCGCATGTGCGGCTTATTATAATTACGGGCGCTTTACTGCGTCGGCTTAATTTTATTGCACGCGAAATTACGACAATCTTGATGCGAAAAGATTTTTATGCCGGGATTGAATAGAGATTTAATTCCGTATAATGCAAAGTTCGGCGGATTCCGATTTTCAACCGTTGCCCTAACTGAATACGAATTTGCTTCAACTGTGGCT
>JALZOH010000282.1 GCA_030857305.1 Acidobacteriota bacterium | reverse complement strand
GCTTGGAAAAATGCCGGTTATCCGATGGAGAGTAGCGAAAAGAAATAAGCGTAAGTAAAAGAACAGCTGCAGACAAAATACTTTTAAACCGCTAACAAACATGAGATGGACGAATATTTGAATTCATCTCGGTTCATTAAATGTTGGTTAGCGGTTTATTTTTGTTTGATAAATGTTGATTAAACGAGCTTATAGTCTGACAATTTTCGCTTTGCTCTGCCCGCGCAAATCTTCACTCAAAGCATTTCGCGTGTCGACCACCAGCGTCGCAAATTCTAAAACGCGCGCGTAATCAACGCTGCTGTGATCAGTGCAAATAATGACACAATCCGCCGATGTCAATTCGTCATCGGTTAATTCGACGTTAAAAAGCGGGTCGCCCGCGCCGATTGTATAAGCGTGGTCAAAATGAACTTCGGGCACAAACGGATCGTGATAACGCACATCCGCACCTTTCGCCCGCAAAAGGTCAATAATCGACAGCGCCGGACTTTCGCGCATATCGTCGATGTCTTTTTTATAAGCCACGCCGAGAATTAAAATCATCGCTCCTTTGATTGATTTTTCGTTTTCATTCAGAGCGTCGCGCACCAGCTCAAACACATATTTTGGCATTCCCGAATTTATCTTCTCGGCAAGACTGATAAACTGTGAATCAAACCCGTGTTGCCGCGCCTTCCACGACAAATAATGCGGGTCCAGCGGAATGCAGTGCCCGCCAATACCAGGTCCCGGATAAAATGCCATAAACCCGAACGGTTTGGTTGCCGCCGCGCGAACGACTTCCCAAGTATCAATCCCGAGCGCATTGCAAACCTTCGCCATTTCGTTCGCCATTCCGATGTTGATAGCGCGGAAAGTGTTTTCCCATAATTTACAGGCTTCCGCGACACGCGCGCTGGAGACGGCGTGAACATTTTCAACAATGTGCGAATAAAGAAATGCCGCGACTTCAGTCGAATCTTTGCCGACGCCGCCGACCACTTTGGTAATATTGTGCGTCTGAAACTGCGGA
Organism: Acidobacteriota bacterium; assembly: GCA_030857305.1. Classification (GTDB taxonomy): domain Bacteria; phylum Acidobacteriota; class Blastocatellia; order Pyrinomonadales; family Pyrinomonadaceae. The sequence goes on along the minus strand of JALZOH010000282.1, from coordinate 3,136 downwards.
TTTCCCGGGTCAACCCGTTCGGGCGAAAACGCGAGAAGAAAATCTTCATCAAGTTTCAATCCGGCTTCTTCAATCATCGGCTGCAAAACTTCGTCGGTCGTTCCCGGATAAGTCGTTGATTCCAAAATTATGAGTTGTCCGCGTCTGGCATATTTTTGAATCTGCTCGCCTGCCGCTAAAATATAGGACATATCCGGGTCTTTCGTTTTCCGAAGCGGTGTCGGAACACAAATGATAATCACGTCGCATCTTCCGAGTTCCGAGAACTCGACGGTCGCCTTAAAATTTTCGCCGTCAAGACACTTTTGGACGTTTTCCGAACTGACGTCAACGATATGAGATTGACCGGCATTGATGTCATCGACTTTTTTCGTGTCAACTTCAAACCCGATGGTCGGAAACCCCTTCAACGCAAATTCAACAATCAGAGGCAAACCGACATAACCGAGACCGATGACACCGACGCACGCAGTTTTTTCCTGTATAAGATTTTTTATAACAGCGTTTATCATAATTTTATAAATTCGAGATTATAGTTTTTGCATTTTTGCGAAGCAGGTTTTTATATTTTATAAGAGAGTTTAGTCCGCAAGAGGTAAGATTAAATTAAGCAATTTTGATAGTCAAGAATAGAATTTTTCGCGATGGCAAATATGTTGTAGAGCTTTTAGAAAGGAAAAAATTAGACATTCCAAAATCTAAAATCCAAAATCATAAAAATTCCATTATTCGACCGTGCTTAACAAACGAGCCTGCCATATCTGTTAGAGTGTGACTTGCCGCGCCGAGCCAAAGACCGATAAACGCCGTCGTAAAAACATCCGCCCCGACGTTTTCGCGGGCAACTTCACCGATCTGCCGCCAGTTTCTTGTAAAGCTCACCAAATCCGGAAGCATGCCGCCGGAATATGCCGCGAAAATATAGAATGCGAGAAAACTCAAAAGGGTCAGAACGCCCATAAAATAAACGACTCTTAAAAGTGTTCCGAAAACAAGCCCGTGCGACCATCGCGAGCGATGCGCGAAAAACGCTTGGTACGGATACCACACGAAGCGAAAAATGCTCCAGCGCGTGTATTGGACAGAGCGCGTATCTAAATCGGGACCGAACATCAAACCGCCGAAAATAAACGCCGCGGAAACAACCGCAGCAATCGAAACGCTACCCGTAAATTTCCACGCGAGCGCAAAAGTCGGCACAGCCAGAAAAAATGTTACGGCATCGTGTGTTTTACCTGAAGGCATATAGTCAGTCAACAGTCAACAGTTATCAGTTACCAATTTTTGCTGTCTGATAACTGTTGACTGTTCACTGTTAACTGAAATTGTACAGCATTTTGCAATTTGAAAGCTACGGTTTGGCGATTTGCCAACTTGACAAGACTAAAACACCCGTTTTTGTTAAACTTTTCACCAGGCATCAAAGTTGTTTTAGACAATTTGGAATTTGAAATTAATGAAATCTTTTTGGCAAAAATTAAAAACAACACTCCAAATGATAAAGTTCGAGCATACTTTATTTGCTTTGCCTTTTGCGTTTTTAGGAGCCGTTTTAGCGGCGGACGGGCTGCCGACGCTGCAGCAAATTGTATGGATCACCGTTGCAATGTTCGGCGCGCGTTCGGCAGCGATGACTTTTAACCGCATTATTGATAAAAGTTTCGATGGGGCGAATCCGCGCACGGCGAATCGCGAGCTGCCGAGCGGAAAACTTTCGGTTAATTTTGCGTGGGCGTTTTTCGTCGCTTCCGTTCTTCTGTTTCTGCTGGCTTCTTATTCGTTGAATTGGCTGACCTTAGCACTTTCCCCCGTTGCGCTTTTAAGTGTTTTGGGGTATTCCTACGCGAAAAGATTTACTGCTTTCGCACATCTGATTTTAGGTTGGAGTTTGGCGATAAGCCCAACCGCAGCGTGGATTGCCGTGCGCGGAACGCTCGATTCGCCCGAGCCGCTGCTGCTTTCGATGCTCGTCATGATGTGGACGGCAGGTTTTGATGTTTTATACGCCTGTCAGGATTTTGAGTTTGACCGAAAAGCCGGACTCCGCTCGATTCCGGCGCGCTTCGGCATCAAAAATTCCCTGTGGATTGCACGAACATTTCATTTGCAATCGTTTATCGTTCTGCTGCTTCTTTATTTAATTACAGATTTGGGATGGCTCGCACTGTTTGGAGTTATCAGTGTCGGTGCATTGATGATTTACCAGCACACGCTTGTCAAAGCCGACGATTTAAGCCGAATGAACGCTGCGTTTTTTACCACAAACGCTTTCGTCAGCGTAATTTTATTTTTGACATTCGGCGGCGCGGTGTTTCTTGGTAAAATGTTTTAAAAAGAATAAATTTTATGCAATTTTCATTTGATACAAAATTAAATTCTATCGCTGCAAAGGTTGAAATGAAAGAACGTTTGACCTTTGACGAAGGCGTTGCGCTTTATAAAACCGACGACCTCAACGCACTTGGCAAACTCGCCGATTTTGTGCGGCGGAAAAAGCACGGGCGCACGACTTATTTTAACGTCAACCGGCATTTCAATCACACGAACATCTGCGTTGCCGACTGTAAATTCTGCGGCTTTTACAAACGCGCCCGCGAGGTTGGCGCGTATACGCATTCGATTGACGAGGGAATTCAGATTGCCCGCGATGCCGTGGCGGAAGGCGCGACCGAACTGCACATCGTCGGCGGGTTGAATTCTAAATTGCCGTTTGAGTATTACACCGATTTATTTTCGTCTTTGAAGCGCGAATTCCCGAAACTGCATTTGAAGGCGTTGACGATGGTTGAACTCGATTTCTTTGCCAGATTTTATAAAATGCCGGACGAGGAAGTTATTCAAAGATTGAAAACGGCGGGAATGGATTCGTGTCCGGGTGGCGGGGCGGAAATTTTCGCCGAGCCGACACGCTCGCGCATTTGCGACCACAAATGCGACGGCACGCGTTGGCTGGAATTATCGGGAAAAGTTCACGCTGCTGGACTCAAAACAAATGCGACGATGCTTTATGGGCATATCGAAACGACCGAAGACCGCGTTGACCATTTTGTAAAATTGCGCGAGCAGCAGGATAAAACCGGCGGTTTTCAATGTTTTATTCCGCTCGCGTTTTATCCAAAAGGCACGGCTTTATCAT
>JALZOH010000281.1 GCA_030857305.1 Acidobacteriota bacterium | reverse complement strand
CGAAAGTTCCCGGTTGACGCTTGAAATTTTGACAGGTTCGCCTGTTCTATTGGAATCGGTTTTTAGCCGCCAGCGTTTGTAATCAAAAAGACTTTCGGTCATAATTTCACCAAGCATTCGCTTCCCAAAAAACCTCTGCAAAGCAGTTAACGCTGCCTTTGCGGTAACGACGGAGCGAACGCCGGAAATTTTTCTGCCTTCAGCAAATTCAGCTGATTGGTAGAAGTTCTTTTCGCAGATAGCAGCCAAATCACTAAAATTCATTCGTTCGCCGGTTTGGATTTGACCGTGTGATTTTTTGACTTCATCGACTAATTTATTTCTTAAATCGGTCGCATCGCTTTTCCGGTCGGCATGGCGTTCCATATAGGATTTTTTGCCTTTCATGTTGTCGAAATATTCAAGGCGAACAATCCACTTATTTTTACTTTTTCCGGTCTTGCGTTTGAAAACTTTGCTTTTGACTTTCATAATTCACACCCTTATTCACACTCGAAATGATGGTGTGAATAGAAATATTGTGAAATAGTTTGAAAAGGTAGTCAAATAAAAAAGCTTGTTTTACAGGATATTTAGTAGTTTGTGAAAGCTATTGAAACTCCGATAAACCAAAACCCTATTCTCTCCGAAGGGAGAGGTCGCAGGTTCAACTCCTGCCGCGAGTATTTCACTTTTTTTGAATTTTGAAAATCACCAGCCGCGATAATCAAAGAATAAAGTTGGCGCGAAAGGTGCGCGACGGATTTGTCAAAGACGCAATTTTTGTCGAAGGCTTACGACTTGCAGAAGAAGTATTGCGGTCTGACTTGAATGTCTCGGACGTTTTATTTTCCGGTAGTTTTGCACAAACTGAACGCCATCGAGCGTTTTTACAAAGAGCCGAAAATTATAATGGCGCCGAAGTTTCCGAAAAAATTTTCGATTCCATTTCCGACACTAAAACTTCACAAGGCGTTGTTTTAATTGCCGATAAACCTGAAACAGGCAGAAACATTGTTGAATCAAATTTACAAAAAAAGAAACAAACACCTCTGCTAGTCTTGCTTCATCAAATAAATAATCCGACAAATCTCGGCGCCGTTTTGCGAACGGCTGAAGCCGCGAATGTGTCGGGTATAATTACTACAAGGAATTCTGCAAATTTATTCTCGCCAAAGGCTCTGCGAGGTGCAATGGGCGCCAGTTTGCGTCTTTCAATTTGGGAAAATGCCGATTTTTCGGAAGCTTTAGCTTGGGCAAAAGAAAAAAAAATTATTTCTACTTGTGCCGATGTCAATGCCGAAAAAAGTTACACGCAAGTTGATTGGAAAGCGGCGCGGTTGATGATTTTCGGCTCGGAAGCCCACGGTTTAAGCGCAGAAGAAAGAGAGCAAATAGATGAAAATTTAATTATCCCGATGGATAACAAAGTCGAAAGTCTGAATTTAGCCGTTGCATGCGGCATCATTTTATTTGAAGCGAAAAAACAGAAAGACGATTAAGAAACAATTTAAAAAGAGAAAGGCAGCTAATTTTGTCTTTTTAGGCAATAATTTATTTTGTCAAAATTGCTGATTACTCATTTGCAAGGTGTTGCTTACAGGTACATTACTGTTACTTTGCATGTTGCCGTCTGTTTGGGTGTAGGCATTAGCTTTATTTAAGTCAAATTCTTTTTGTGCCGTCGGATTATTGATAATTGCCATACTCATCGCAATTTCATTGGCTAACACCGCATTATTGACTTCACTCGTTTGTGCAAGACGGTTTTTGGCTTCCTTAAATGCGACAAGGGCTTCAGAGGTTTTTCCAGTCAAGAGATAAGCCCGCCCTAATAAATAAAAATCCTCAGCATTTTCTGCTTTTCCAGCAGCAGTAAAAATATATTGTTCGGGATTTTTGTCCACGCTGCGACGATTTTCTTCAAAAGTTGTAAAAGGAATATTTTGAGCTTGTATTTGAGGCACTGGCGGCACCTCAGCCAATTTAGTATTTTGCAGCCAAAGATAATACCCGCCTGCGCCTAACCCTGCGCCGAGAACAAGAAAAAGCAAGGCAGACAGAATTTTTCCCAAAACATTCCCTTTGCTTCTCTGCTGCGTGTTTTGCCCAAGATTGTCAGCGTAGGGTGGATTTGGATGAATAACCAACTTTTCGCCCGATTTCTTTTGTTCTTCAAAAGATATAGTTTCTTGGTTTCTGTTTATATTTTCTTGCGTTTCGGGAGATTCAACGACAATTTTGGCTTCAGATAAATCAACTGTTTTTGAAATTGGAACTTGTAAATTTTGAGTGGGAATTTCTCCGGAATTCTCAAAACCTTCATTTGCCAATGAATTATCGGTATCTATTGGATGTGCCGTGGTAACTGTCGATTCTTCAAAATCAGCTTGAGAGTCAGTTTTCAAGTCAGTCGAACTTTCAGACACGCTTCCGGTAACCTTGGCAATTACTGCTGTTAGATTGTCTTCGGCGCCACGCTCATAACAAATTTCCTTCATTCTTTGACAAATACTTGCAGGCGATTCATTAAGAAGTAAAAGATTTTGAATTTCAGAATCCTCGAGGTGCCGCGTAATGCCGTCTGAGCAGACCAAAAATGTCGTATGCGGCTCGAACATAATTGTTTTCATATCAACTTCAACCGCATAATCGGCACCGAGCGCGCGACTGATGATGTTTTTGTTCGGATGATGGGCGGCTTGCTCCGCTGTCAATCTGCCTGCTTGAACTTCTTCTTCGACCATCGAATGATCCTGGGTTTCGCGATGGAGATTTCCCTCGACGTCAAGGCGATACAATCTCGAATCGCCGACGTGCCCGATGGTTGCGATATTTCCCGCAATATGCACCGCCACAACTGTTGTTGCCATTGTCGAAAGCTGCGGCAGATCGTGCGCCATTTGAAAAATCGCTTGATTGGCGCGCTCGATGGCAGTTTTCATCGTCTCTTCAGCGTCGATGTTTTTTTGCAAATTTACAAAAGCTTCAGAGAGAATTTCAACCGCCATTTTTGAAGCGACATCGCCTGCTTGCGCGCCGCCGACGCCGTCAGCAACCGCAAAAAGTCCGCGCTCGTTTAATTCCAAAAAAGAATCTTCGTTCTGCGGGCGTTTTTTGCTCAAGCCCCGGTCGGATACGGCTGCCGAATCAATTTGAAAATTGTTTTCCGTCATTATTTTTTTGCCTTTGGTTTTCGGGATTTTAGACATTAGATTCGATTTGACTGTCAATCATATTGCGATGTGAAAATGCCAGAAGCATTCCGAGCATGACAAAACTTGTTATTAAGCTAAAACCGCCGTGGCTGATAAAAGGTAAGGTAATACCCGTCATCGGTAATGCCCGCGTGATGCCGCCGATATTGACTAGAGCTTGAAAGCCGATAAATGCCGTCAGCCCGGCGGCGCAAAGTTTGCTGAACATATCTCTGGCATCGAGTGCCGTGCGAACGCCCGCACTGACAAAAACCAGCAACGCAAAGATTACTAGTAGTCCCCCGAAAAGTCCAAGTTCTTCGGCAAGCGCGGCATAGATATAATCGGAATCTGCAACCGGAATTAGTTCAACAAAGCCTAAGCCCAAACCGCGTCCTGTCGTCCCGCCCGAAGTTACGCCAAATGTTGCCTGTGCAGGCTGAAACGCCAGAACGTCAAACCACGCATCGACATTAATCGATCTTTGCAAAGTTGGATCCTGCTCAAGAAGTTCGGGCAGATTCGGATTTTCCTTGACCAAATCCTTATAATAATCGTCGTAATCTTCCTTCCACCAACCGGTTTCCGGGGTCGGCGGATTAAAACCGTCGAGCCATAAATGAAAGCGCTGTTGAATTCGATCCGGCAGAACAGCTTTGACCGGACTTGCAAGGGTCGGAAGAAGCGGGATTTTTTCTTGTGTTTTCTCCGGCAGAGCGCCAACAACTAATATGCTGACCAGCAGAATAACGCTGCCGACAAGAGTAAATCTTTGCGGCAGACGGCGGACTGCAATAACATAGAGCGTAACGTAGACGGAACTGAAAACCATCATTTGACCAAAATCTTTAAGAACAAAAAAAGGAACAAACGGCAAAATCGCCATAAACACTAGCGGAATGACATCTTTTGCACGCGGGACTCCCCAGTACGTGCGGGCTAAATTTTTATATAAAATCGCCAAAATAGCCGCAAAA
>JALZOH010000017.1 GCA_030857305.1 Acidobacteriota bacterium | reverse complement strand
ACCGGATACTGCCCTTCGGTTTGTTTCAAATAACCCTGCGCCATCAAATCCTTAAAATAATCGAACCAGTTATTTTTTGAAACGTCCGCGCCGACGCCGAAAGTTTTCAGATTTTTGTGTTCGTCCCGAATCGTTTTCGCCTGCGAGCCGCGCAGAAAATCAATCAAGTAACTCAAACCGAAACGCTGTCCGGTGCGGTAAACCGCGCTCAACGCCTTTTGTGCGATTATCGTTCCGTCAAAGCGTTCAAATTCCGTGTTGCAATTGTCGCAATGCCCGCAATCTTCGCTTAATTCTTCGGAAAAATAATTAAGGAGAAATTTCCGGCGGCAGGTTTTCAAATCGCCGAACGCGCCCATCGTGTTTAGTTTTTTCAGCATTATTTCGGTTTGCGCCCGGTTGCCTTCGACTTCGGCGAAACCTTTTAATTTGTTGACATCGCCCCAACTGAAAAACAGCAGCGCCTCGCTTTGCAAACCGTCGCGTCCGGCGCGTCCGGTTTCCTGATAATAGCTTTCGATGTTTTTCGGTAAATCCAGATGGACGACGAAACGCACATTCGATTTGTCAATGCCCATCCCGAAGGCGATGGTAGCGACGATGATTTTCACTTCGTCTTTCAAAAATAAATCCTGATGCCGATCGCGCACTTCCTTATCGAGACCGGCGTGATAAGCAAGCGCATCGAATCCGGCTTCGCGCAAATCCTCGGCGAGATTCTCCGTCGAATTGCGGCTCAGACAATAAACGATGCCGCTTTCGCTGCGGCGTTCTTCGAGATATTCGAGCAGACGCGCGAAAGAATTTCGTTTCGGCTCAACTTTATAAAAAATATTCGGACGGTTGAAACTCGAAACGTAAAGCGCGGCGTTTTGCAGTTCAAGACGCTCGACAATATCTTTTCGCACCAATTTGTCGGCAGTCGCCGTCAGCGCAATCAGCGGCACGTCCGGAAAGTCGGTTTTCAGACGTCTAAGCTGCATATATTCCGGTCGAAAATCGTGTCCCCAACTCGAAATACAATGCGCTTCGTCAATCGCAAAAAGGGAAATTTTAACGCTTTTGAGAAAATCAAAAAACTGATCGCCGCTTTGCAAAAGGCGTTCGGGCGCGACATAAAGCAATTTCAATTTGCCGCTCCGAATTGCGCGGAAAACTTCCGTCTGCTCCTGCGCGGTCTGCGTGGAATTTAAGAACGCGGCTTCGACTCCATTATTTTTCAGCGCGTCAACCTGGTCTTTCATCAGCGCGATAAGCGGAGAAATGACAACCGTCAGCCCTTCAAAAAGCAGTGCGGGAATTTGATAGCATAAAGATTTTCCGCCGCCGGTCGGCATCAGCACGACGCAGTTCCTTTTCTGCAAAACGGTTTCAATCGCCTGCTCCTGATTCATCCGAAACGAATCGTAGCCGAACTGACTTTTGAGAATTTCTTTTGCCCGCGCAATGTTCATTTAGATTATTTTTTTTCCTACGAAATATACGAAAAGCCAAAAAAAATTTAGCCCTAATCTTGATGATTGAAATTTAGTCCTAATCTTTATTTAGTATATTTCGTGTGTTTCGTCGGCAAATCGTATTTGCTTCAAACAGATTTCGCCCGTTCAAATGTCGTGGCGATTAGCGGCACGATCTTTTTCGGCACTTCTATCGCGCCCGCGATGTGACGCGCTTCAGTGAAATGCCCGACGACGTAAACGCCCGCGACATTCGTTTCAAAAGTTTCTTCGTCATAAATCGGCACAATGCCATATTTTGAATTCTTCATTTTCACGCCCAGATTTTCGAGCATATTTAAATCTGCGTCAGAGCCGATTAAAATGAACACGACATCGTTCGGCAAAGTTTCGATGTTACCGTCTTCACCTTCCAAAATAATTTCCTTTTCTTTGATTTCAACGACACGCCCCAAGAAAAAAACGTCCAGACATTTTTTTTCAAATTGTTCTTCAAGCGGTTGTTTGACCCAATGTTTGATGCAGCCCTGTTTCGGGTCGGACTCTTCCCAATCTTTGCGAAACGTCGCTAAAGTCGCAAACGCGCCTTCCCGCGCCAGAAACAAAGCCGCTTCACCCGCCGAATTTCCGCCCCCGACGACGAGCGCGTGTTTTTTGACATACGGGTAAGTTTCGCGGAAAAGATGATGAACTTTCGGCAAATCTTCGCCTTTCACATTCAAATGTCGCGGGTATTGCATCGCGCCGGTGGCGAATAAAACTTTCCGCGATTCGTATTCGTCTTTTTCGGTTTTTATTAAAAAATGATTTTCCGCAAGTTTTTCGACATTGGCAACCGCTTCTTCCCATTGCACATTGAGATTTTTTTCCAAAACAAATGCGGTGTAATATGACAACAACTCCTCGCGCGTCGGTTTTTCTCTCGCGGGGAAAAGTGTGTTCGGCACGAGTTCGAGTTCATTGACGGTCGAGAAAACCGTCAATCCAATCGGGTACTGATAAATTGTGTTGCCGATTAAATCTTTTTCCAGCACAAGGTACGCTAAGCCAAGTTTTTGCGCTTCATAGGCGGAGGAAATTCCTGCGGGACCTGCGCCAATGATGATTAAATCAAACATTTTATTTTAATGGAAAAATTGCAATTCGCGATTGTTGACTATTAAATTACCCGTTATCCATTTTTTTGAGTTCTTCGGTAAATTTCTCTATCTGCAACTTTGTGTTTTCGAGTTCTCGTTTTGATTCCAGGTATTTTTGCCACTCATTAGTGTTGGTCAGAGCCTTGGCAACATCCTCGTCAAGAACATGCGCCATTAACGCCAGCAAATCGCTCAATGCTTCTTGATTTGCAAGGAGCGATTGAATAATCGTATAAGCAAGCTTGGCGTTCGGTAAATCAACATCTAACCCCTTTTTATTTATTTGTGCAGCATTCATAAAAGATATATAGTCGAGGTACGAGCACGGGCGGAATAAAAACTTACAAAATTAAATATTTGCTTTTCTTCAAATCAATGAGTCAATACTGGTCACTTGTTCGATATCAAACTATTTTAACTGATTTTGGAGATAAACGGTAAATGTTTCACGGTTGCTTTTGTTGCACCGACTTTCAACTCGGTGCCTTCCGCCAAATAATCATAACGCACGTATGCAAGAGCGATTAATTTTTCAAGTTTTGGCGAAAATGTAAGGGAAGTTATTCTGCCCGCATTCTTGCCGTCAAAAGATTTTATTTCCTGGTTGGCGGATAGTCCGCCGATAAACGCAGACGCTTCAGACAAAATTAAACCGGTTAGTTGTTTGGCAACGTGACCGCGAAAGTGTATCCGGGCGATAATTTCCTGTCCGATATAACAGCCTTTATTAAAACTTACAGCTTCATTAAGTCCTGTTTCCAAAACGATTGTTGTCTCGTCCATATCGACTCCGTATTTTGGAATACCATTTTCAATTCTTAAAACTTCCTTCACAAAATCGCTGATTTGTTTCGCGCCCGATTGTAAAAGTTTGGATTTTAATTGCGAGGCTTGTCGTAGGGTGAGAATAATTTCAAAACCTTCCCAGCGAAATGCATTAATTATTGCTGCCGCCTCACCGTTATACTCGACGTGTAAAATTTTATTTTCCTGAATATTATTTGCAGTTTCGCCTAGAATCTGACTGAGTATTTGTGAAGATTTTGTGCCCCATAAAGAAAGTATTTGAAATCTTTGGGTCAAATCTTTAACCTTAAAATCACCTGCAAGAGTGAATCTTTCTAAATTTTTCAAAATCTTTGCGTGAGTTTCCGGTTCAGTGATAAAAAGGAATTTAGCGTCCTGCCGCAAAACCCGAACAACTCCTACGAGTCTGCCTTGCGCGTTTGGAAAAGCGGCAAGCATCCACGAATTATCATCGAGTTTAGCTATATCATTAGTAATCAAACCGTTTAAGAACATCACGGCTTCCAAACCTGAAACTTCAATTAACCCATTTTCAGAATTAAAGAAACCAAAACCATTTTCTCGCAGGGAATAATAATCATCGAATAATTCTAAATTCATATTCATATACACTTTTTATAAATTTCGATTTTAACAAATAAATTTGTTTGCTGCTTTAAGCTGTCTGACAAATGAAGTTGTATGACTTCAATACTAATCAAGTTTTAAAACAATTCATGCCGCTTCATCAAATTTATTAAACAAATTTTTTATTGTTCAACATTGTATCGATTTAATTTTTTAATCGTTCAAATTTAATGACTTATGGTGAAAGCAATATTTAATATTACTTTTTTTGATCGTCTGGAACATTAGTTGCATTCTCTGAAATTCAAAATCTGAAATAAAATTTTTATCCTAAATTGTAACTATCTTTGTGAGAGAAATAGATAAAATGCCAAACAATATAATTGAAAATTCAAATATGGATTTTGAGCCGGTCAATTCTGCACAAACTGAAACGAATACTGTTTTACCCATCATTCAAGAGGAAGCTGTTATTAATAAACGGGTGGTTGAAACGGGCAAAGTTACTATTTCCAAAAAAATTAGTGAACACGAGGAAATTGTTGATGTTCCACTATTTCAGGAAAAAGTTGATGTGGAGCGGGTTCCGATCAATCAGGTTGTTCAAGAACGTCCCGCGGTCAGACAAGATGGCGAGACAATGATTATTCCCGTGGTGCAAGAACAAGTTTTTTACCAAAAACGTCTTATGTTAGTCGAAGAGCTGCATGTGAGAAAACAAGTCGTCGAAACCCACCAACCTCAAAAAATTACTTTGGTAAAAGAGGAAGTGGAAATTAAGCGTTCCGCTGAAAATGACAATTCGGTAGACAAAGCTTATTAAACAAAATAATTTCATTAAAAGACAAATCAAAAAAGGAGACAGAATAATGACACACACAGTAGTAGGTTTATTTGACAGTAAAAGTGAGGCACAAACAGCAATGAACGAATTGGTTCAAAAAGGTTTCACAAAGGAAAATATTGATTTTTCTCAGGGTAGAGCCGGTGACTCGACATCCGGCACAACCGCCGCGACAAATACGACAGCTGACGATAATATAAGCGGTTTTTTCGGTTCTCTGTTTAGCGATAATGAAACTGATGCGCGTAATTATACCAATTCCGCACGTCAGGCGGAAGCTATTTTGACGGTGCACGTTGACTCGGATGAAAGAGCTCGACAAGTTGCCCAAATTTTTGATAATAATGGTGCGATTGATGTTGACGGACAATCTTCGCAGCAACAAAATTTCGCGCAGAATACGCAAACAACTCAAAACAGAACTGCCAATCAAGGCGACATGGCAATTCCTATAATTGAAGAAAATTTGCAGGTCGGCAAGCGTGCCGTCGAGCAGGGCGGTGTGCGAGTGCGAAGCCGAATCGTTGAAAAGCCGGTCGAGGAAAATGTGCGCCTTCGTGAAGAACACGTTTACGTCAATCGCCGTCCGGTCGACCGCGCGGTATCCGATGCAGATTTGAATAACTTTAAGGAAGGTGATATTGAATTAACCGAACGTTCTGAAGAAGCGGTTGTTTCAAAACAAGCACGCGTTGTTGAAGAAGTTAGTGTCGGTAAAACTGTCGAAGAGCGTGACCAGGTTATCACAGACACTGTTCGCCGCACCGATGTTGATGTCGAAGAAATTAACACAGATAGAACCGACAGCACCAACACCCGTCGTGCCAACAATTAATTAGAGAAAATTCTTTGTAATTGATCTTCAAAAGCGAGCTCCAAACGATTTGGAGCTCGCTTCATTTTTGCGAAACTTTTACAGCATAAAGAGCGCTCGAATAATTTTAATATCTTTTTAATTCCTTTTTTACGCCTTTCAGGAATTCGTCAAAAAATTTTTCAAAAAAACCTGCGATTACCTTTTTATTTATCACCAGAATCGGACGTTTGAGAAAAGTGTAATCGGTTGTCATTAAATCGAGCATCTCATTTTTCGAAATTTCCTTATCGCGCAATCCGAGTTCACGGAATTTGACAGAACGACGCGAAAAAAGGTTTTCCACACCGCCTAACATTTCTGCCAGGTTTTTGACTTCATCAAGTGAAAGCGGCTCTTCCTTTAAATCTCGAAGCTTTGTAATCGAAATTCTATGATAATCAAGTCTTCTTTTTGCTTTCTGACAAGTCGTGCAGTTCGGAAGCCAATAAAAATATATTTCCTTCATATCATCCTATGTAATTCATTGAATAATTATTTAACCTCTTGGTGTTCTGCTAATTTCGGTTCTTTATTAATAATCCCAAAAAAAGAAAATTTTTTCGTAATATGGAAATTACAAATGTATTGATCGTATTCAGTTAATCAAGCTGACTTTTTATGTCTCCTATTGTGAAAATAATAACAAGAGATGTAATATTTTAGTATGAATCTATTAACGGAACAAATGGTTTTGGAAGCATTAAGTCAAATTATTGACCCTGATTTGAAAAAGGACATTGTAACGCTCGGGTTTGTCAAAGATTTGAAAATTGACAATGGAAACGTTTCTTTTCGCTTAGTTTTAACAACTCCCGCCTGTCCGGTGCGTGAAGCATTCGAAGTAGAAGCCCGTCAATTAGTTAAAAATATTGAAGGTGTAACGAATGTTAACGTCACAATGGATGCGGAGGTACCAAAAGGACGTGGAATTGCGAATAATGTAACGATTGCCGGCGTTAAGAATATCATTGCCGTCTCTTCAGGGAAAGGAGGGGTTGGGAAATCGACCGTTGCTGTAAATTTAGCCGTCTCACTTTCTCTCGACGGCGCAAAAGTCGGATTGATGGATGCCGATGTTTATGGTCCGAATGTGCCGCTGATGCTCGGTATCGGGCACATTCAACCGGAAGTTTTCAATAATCAATTAATTCCACTTGAGGCGCACGGCTTGAAAGTCATATCAATGGCGCTTTTAGTTCCGCCCGACAAGCCGATGATTTTGCGTGGTCCGATGCTGCACGGCGTTGTCAGACAGTTTTTATCCGATGTAAATTGGGGCGAACTCGATTATTTAATTGTCGATATGCCGCCCGGGACCGGAGATGTTCAATTATCGCTGGCGCAGCTCGTTCCGGTGCAAGGCGCAATCCTGGTTACGACTCCGCAAGCAGTTTCGTTAGCCGATGTCAGACGTGCCGTCAAAATGTTCGAAACAGTTGCCGTTCCGGTTCTCGGCGTAATCGAAAATATGTCTTATTTCGTTGCACCGGACACAGGCAATCGGTATAACATTTTTGGAACCGGCGGCGGAAAACAACTTGCTAATGAGTATAATCTCAGATATTTGGGCGAAGTTCCACTTGGAATGGAAGTTCGCGAAGGCGGAGATGCGGGCGTTCCCGTTGTTGTTTCAAACCCCGATTCACCACAAACAAAAGCGTTTCGCATAATCGCGGAAGAAGTTGCAAGGCAAGTATCTATCGAAGCATTAAAGCCCGAACTTGTTATTTTGTCGAAAGCCCGCTAATATTGAAATTAATGTAAAGATTTGGTTTTAACTAAATCTTTTGAAATTATTTGTAAGGAGTTTATAAAAAATGGTAGCAGTAGCAGCACCTAATATAGAAATCGGTTTATCGTCGAATGCGGCGACGGAAATCAAAAAGTTTTTGGCGAGCGAAGAAGATTTGCCCGAATCGGCGGGACTTCGCGTGCGGGTTGTTCCGGGCGGTTGTTCGGGTTTTCAATACAGTCTAAATATCGAAGAAGAATCCAGACAAGGTGATTTTCTGGTGGAAAAAGAAGGCGTCCGTCTTTTCATAGATATGTTTAGCGCACAGTATTTGAATGGCGTCACAGTTGATCACACTTCAAACATGATGGGTTCGGGTTTTACCTTTGAAAACCCGAATGCGACCGGCGGCTGTGGCTGCGGAACTTCATTTTCAGCGTAATCTAATAAATATTTTAATAAAAAAAGGCGATATTCTTCGCCTTTTTTATTTTAAAACGAAGTAAAAAATCAAATCCACTTAAAAATTTGTTTGCCGGATCCGTAGGAAAAATTTTAGCTTTTAATTTTTCGTAAACTTTTTTCATCTTGATACGAGCTAAAGAGCAAATTCCCTTTTTAGACTTGGTTAAAACCTACTTCAAAACACGACTAAAACACTTGTCAAAACTTACTTTTCATCTTAAAATGATTTTCTAATTTGCTTTTCTTTTTATTTTGAGCAACAATTTGTTGTTCTTATCTAAAATAATCCAACAATTTAATTTTTGCATTCGCTGTAAATTTCAAAAAAATTTTAGGAACTTGTATTATTTTTGCTGTTTTTACTGATGTGGTAACTGGTTGATTGTTTTCCCCAATAGTTTTTCTGAAAAAAAATAAAAATTAGGAGTTTTTGCTGATGAATTTTTGTAAATCTTTTTGTATTTCTCTATTTTTAACTTTGTTATGCCTGATAAATGTCAACGATTCTTTTTCACAAGACCGAGAGAGGATAATTAAAAACAACAATCAAATAGAGATTAACGGAAAAGCTCTGCAAGAAAAATTAATTCAAACCAGCCAAAGACCGATATTTCCGGATAATACATATATTGCTCAATACACGCCGACTTTTGTTAAAAAGACGGTTTCCTCGCAACCTATCAATAATAATTTTTATAATTCCGGGCTTAAAAGTTTATACGGCGCGGCATTTAATCAAAGCTTGCTTTTTGCGATCCAAAAAAAAATTGGCATCCGTTACCGAATGGGTTCAACGGGTCCCACTTCGTATGATTGTTCAGGTCTGGTTTGGAGTGTTTTCCAGGATGCAGGCTTTTTTTATGAACGAGCGAGCGCGCGTGCGCTTTGGTACAGTTCGGAAAAAGTAGATGGCGACGACCGGTTTAAGTTTGGAACTCTCGTATTTTTTAACCGTCTCGGACACATCGGAATCGTCGCGGACGAAAATGGTTTTTACCATGCATCAAGCAGCAAGGGCGTAACTTATTCAAAGTTTGACGGTTATTGGGGAAAGCGCATTTTCGGCTTCCGGCGAATGGCTTCTGTAAAATAAAATTTTGTAAAATTTGAATTAGATATTAAATTCCACAGGTTATTCATTGATGACTTTTTACTTTATTTTTTTCGTTTAATATTAAACCACAAATCCGGGACGGCTTTGGTGTTCGTCCACTTCCCAAACAACGGCGATTTTACTGATAGCAACATAAGCAATCCGTTCATTTTCATCACGCAGATAAAGAATTTCATTCTTTATCTCAACAACGTCGCCTCTGACGTTTGAATTTGCGCCGCACGAAATATCAATCTTCTTTCCTGTCATTTTTTTCAAAAATTCTTCCATTATTATCTCCGTTATGTTTTTTCTAAAAACGATTTTGATGCGCCGCAAGCCTTCCTGCCAATGCCCACCGACCGGGAATTTTTTGAGGATTATCGGTTGTCTCCGAAATCGTTTTTTGTTGATAACCGGCAGCCAAAGCAGCGGCAATCACAGCTAAATCCAGAGTTTTCGCATCAATTTTCTTCTCTTTTTTTCTTTCGTTAAATCTGGTAATAAAACTCGTATCCAGTTTTCCTGCAATAAATTCCTCGTCGTCTATAATCTCACGAAAAAAAGGTAATGTCGTTTTGATTCCTCCGACTTTATATTCATTCAGAGCGCGACGCAAACGCTTTATCGCTTCTTCGCGCGTTCTGCCAACGACGGCTAATTTGGAAATCATCGGGTCGTAATAAATTGAAACCTCCGCGCCTTCATAAACTCCGCTGTCGTCCCGCACTCCGTTGCCCTGCGGAATTTGCAGGCGCGTGATTTTTCCGGGAGAAGGCAAGAAATTATTGTCCGGATCTTCGGCATATACGCGGCATTCGATGGCGTGTTTATTCCACGTGATGTCGTTTTGCGTAAAGGACAGCTTTTCTCCGTCAGCAACGCGAATTTGCTCGCGCACTAGGTCAATATCAGTCACAAGTTCGGTTACCGGATGTTCGACTTGAAGACGTGTGTTCATCTCCAAAAAATAAAAGGATTTGTCTAAATCGGAAACAAGAAATTCTACTGTTCCGGCACCGACGTAATTTACTGCTTTTGCAACGAGAATCGCGCACTCGCCCATTTTCCGGCGCAGTTCGCTGTCGCCAATCGGCGAAGGACACTCTTCGATAACTTTTTGGTGGCGGCGTTGTATCGAGCATTCGCGCTCGCCCAGATGGACGTAGTTTCCGTGTTTGTCGGAAAAAATCTGAATTTCGATATGGCGGGGTCGAACAATCGCCTTTTCGACATAAATGCTTGAATCGCCAAATGACGCTACGGCTTCGGCTTGCGCGGTCTCGAAGGCAATCGTTAAATCTTCTTCATTTTCAACAAATCGCATTCCCTTACCGCCGCCGCCCGCCGAAGCCTTAAGCATGACGGGGAAACCAAATTGTAAGGAAGTCTCCAAAGCATCTTCAGCCGACTGCAAAGACTCGGTTGTTCCCGGAACAACCGGCACACCGGCTTCAATTGCGATTTTCCGCGCTGAAATTTTCCCGCCCATTGCCTCCATCGCTTCCGGCGAAGGTCCAATAAAAGTAATACCTTCGTTTTTCGCCCGAACAACAAATTCAGTATTTTCCGACAAAAATCCGTAACCGGGATGAACGGCTTCGGCGCCGGATTTTTTTGCGACATCAATAATTTTGTCGCCGCGCAAATAACTTTCGCCCGACGGCGGCGCACCGATACAAAAAGCTTCGTCAGCCATTCGCACGTGCAGAGCGTTTTTGTCAGCTTCCGAATAAACGGCAACCGTTTTTATCTGCATATCGCGGCAAGCGCGAATAACCCGCACGGCAATTTCACCACGATTTGCAATCAGAATTTTATTAAACATACCCAGCTAAATTAGAGTGATAATGAAAAATTCAATAGATTCGTTTTTCATTTTCCATTTCTTGTTCTATGCTAACGTCGAATTTCCGTGATTTTTCGGATCAAAACGAATCCCGACTTTTGCTCCGGGTGCATATTGAAGTGGATTTTGAAGCTGCGCTTTGGTTAAAATTTCCGAAGATTCAAAGTCAACTCCCTGGATGCAATACGTGTAGAAAGCAATTTGTTCACCCGCCTCTGTTGTTTCACAATCGATGATCAAACCGTCGGTTATTCTTCCTTGAGTATGCAATATCTCACGGTTGCTCGTTTGGCTTAAACTGTTCTTTTTGCCTCTGAAAATATCAAATAATCCCATATTTAATCCATTATCAAAGGTGGTTTATTGTAACGAAAACGTAATTTATTAATTGCCGATAAAACCGCCGGTCTATTAATAAGCTTTACTTCAAGTGGTCGCTTGCCTGGAATATCCATCATAATTAACCCTAAAAGAATCGTTAGTCCTCCGGGACCTGGAGTGACAATCATGACGATTCCGGCAATAATCAAAAAAACGCCAATCAGATTTTTCAAGATTACCCCCCCCCAACGTATTAAAAAGGGGCTATCCGTTTTCAGATTTTTCGCATACGAAGAGCTAAAGTAATCAGCCGGGAGTTTTATCATTACCAAAATAATCGCGGCGTAACTAATGATTACCTGCAAAATTAAGAGCAGTATGCCAAAGACAACTCCGCTCCACGTCAGCGATTCCCAAAATTGTGATAACCATTGCATTCTTTAAATAAAGTTAATAACGGAAAATAAAAATTTAATTAATTTTCAAATTTTCGCGTTCCATCGCTCTCAGCTGCTTCCAAGTGTAAAACATCCGATGGATAAACGTCCAAATTGAACCGATTGCCAAAATCCAGAGAACCTGCGGCATACGATTAGCGAAAAAAGAGTTTGAACCGGGAAATGTGGACAGTCCGCCGATAATTAGCAGAACCATTCTTTCTGGACGCTGGAGAAAACCGACATTTGATTTTACGCCGATACTTTCAGACCGAGCGGTCGTATAACTGACCATCACCGAACCGATCAGCCCGGCTCCGGCTAGCACTACGTTGAGAAGCGAATGCTGGGGCGTGTTGCTGGCATAAAAAACAATTATCCCTAAAAACGCCACCATATCGGAAAGCCGGTCGAGCGAAGAATCTAGAAATGCTCCGAACTTTGTCACTCTGCCGGTCATACGCGCGACATTACCGTCCAACATATCAAATAAATTAGCAAAAATCAGTACGATTCCCGCCCAGAAAAATTCGCCGAATCCAAACAAAACTCCGCAGCCGACATTTATCGTCACGCCGATAATCGTCAGAATGTTCGGACTAATACCGCCAAATGCCAGCCAGCGCACTATCGCATCGATAATGTGCATCGCTCCGCGTCCGATACTTGCTCCAAACATATAGTCCTTAATTTCCAATACTTACCAAGTGTTGGAGAATGTTACTGAATGAAAAACTGATGGTATTCTATCACCAGGTAACATTCAATATAAAAAGGTAACAACTACATTTTTCGGATACAGGTTCATTGCCTGTAAAAGCGAATAAAAAACCAATTGGAAAAAACTCAATGAATTTCTGAAAAATTTGAACTTATCTTGACAAGCTTTTATGTTAAGAGTTAAATAAAGCTGAATTATCCTGAATTCTTTCCGTATAATTCCGGCGCTGGGCGGTTTCCTTGATTTCCATCACACCAAAAAAGGAGAATTTTGATGAAAGTTACTATTTTGATTGTGTGCCTTTTGGCTTTTCTTTACACTTTTTCGACTCAAACATTTGCCGCCGATTTTACGGTTAATTTAACGACCGACGAATTCGATGCAAGCACGGCGGACACCTTGTGTGATACGGATTTAGCTGCTGTCGGCTTGCAATGCACATTGCGGGCGGCAGTTCAGCAGGCAAATGCGCTTTCTTCAAATGACCGTACGTTATTTAGTTTGCCCGCCAATTCGATTATTACATTGACGATTGCTAATGGCGGAGAGATTCCAATAGAAGATAACGGCACATTAGAAATAGTCGGCACAGGGGCAAACAATCTGACAATTAACGGCGGTGAGGGACCAAACCGCATTTTTCGTACAAACTTTGCGACTGTGACCATATCGGGTGTGACCTTGACCGGCGGTAACGCAACGAGCGCAGAACTTAGCGGCTTAGGGGGAGCGATTTTCGCCGGAGGAGGTTCGCTGATGCTGGACAGTGTTCATATTACCGGCAACTCGGCATCAAATGCAGGGGGCGGCGTGTATTTCTTTGGAAGCGGTACGCCAACCATCATCAACTCGACCTTCTCTGCCAACACCGCCTTTAATTGCGGAGGCTTTATCAACGAAGCCGGTTTTTTAATAGTCGTTAACTCGACCATCTCAGGTAACAGGGCAGACAACGTTGGCGGTGGCTTTTGCAACCAGAGCGACGCTACGTTGCGCAACGCGACCGTTACTGACAACTCAGCAACCAATGGGGGTGGCATCTACCAGGGAAACGGGACGCTCCACTTCGGCAATACGATCGTGGCAGGAAATTTTGTCCAAGCTACCGGTTTTGCTCCCGAAATCCAATTTGCCGGTGGCACAATCACATCGTCAGGCGGCAATCTGGTCAGCAATAACTCTGGCGTCGAGGCGGCATTTCCCGCCGGAAATCCGAACGCCAACAATGATAAAGTTGGAACATTCGATTCTGTCATCAACCCGCTGCTCGCCGCACTCCTAAATAACGGTGGACCGACTCCGAC
>JALZOH010000280.1 GCA_030857305.1 Acidobacteriota bacterium | reverse complement strand
TTTGCCCAATCGTACATCAGCCAGCCGAAAATTTCTCGACGGTCATTTTTTTGTAATTTCAAATTTTCCATTTTTACTAAATCATTCTACCAAGAATCGAAAAACCGATGCCAAGTTTATAACCACTTAGGTTAGCAGTTCTAAGGTTTTCATTCTTTCCCAGCATGAAAGTATAGTGGTCGTAATTTATTTTCCTTAAGGGTTTGAAAGACATTTTGCGAAACGGCTGAAATTCTTATTTCCGACAACACGCTTGCGATAGATTCATTAGCAAAATAATGTCTTAATGCTATTAAATCTTCATCAGACGAAAATACAAATTCATCTATTGCTCCGCCCTTGAGCAGCGTTTTAGCTTTTACTATTTCGCTTTTGTTGGAAATTTTTGCCGCATACAGAGATAGTTCCTCAACCGCTCCACCACCGTTTGTTAAATAATTTTTTATTTCATACTCAAGCGAGATTTCTTTTACCAGAATAAACTTCAAATTTTGTAATTCTCCGTTCAGATAATTTGATAAAGCTTGAAAAGCTTCTTTGCATTCATTGGCGTCTGAAATAATGTCCGCGTGAAGCTGGACAAAGCGAAGTTTATCCGCAATCGCTTCGCCAAACACACAAACGTTGACGGCATCAAGCCCAAATAAATCAATTTCACATTCTTCCAAATTTTGCAAAAAGAATTCTACCGTATAAACATCCGGAAAAATTATCCAGTCATAGTTTGTCAAATTTTCTAAAATGGCGTTTGATTCCGGGCTTAAATCTACTTTTTCCGTTTCGATGGGGGGAAATAAAATTGTTTTTGAGCCCCTTTCAAAAAGTACCGAAATTAGTTTTTGGTTAGGCGGCGTGTCAAATAACGCAAAAGTTTTTTCATCCGGTAAATTAGGCATCTTTTATTTGATTTTATCGGCAATCGAGATTTCTGCAAGTTTGCAATTAAAGCCCAAAAAAAGTACTGTTTGAAGTTCGATAATTTTGAAAATTAGCTGCAATTTCCCTTTTGACGACATCAGTTATGAAAGCAATGATTTTAGCCGCAGGTTTCGGCACAAGGCTTTTTCCGCTCACTATTGACCGCACGAAACCTGCAATTCCTTTTCTCGGTAAACCGCTGGTCGGATATGTTGCCGAGTACGTCGCCAAATTTGGTTTTAAAGACATCGTTGTCAACCTCCACCATCAACCAGAATCGGTCAAAAAAGCCCTCGGCGACGGCAGCAAATTTGGCGTCAGAATCAAGTATACAATCGAAGAACCAAAAATTCTTGGAACAGCGGGCGCGCTCGATAATGCCCGCCACCTGCTGGAGGACGATACTTTTTTAATTATAAACGGCAAGATTATCACCGATATAGATATTTCCGCAGCACTGGAAACGCACAAAAAATCCGGCGCGCTTGCGACGATGATTTTGAAGGAAAATGCCGCACGCGAAAGATTTACAATTGTCAAAACCGAAAACAATCAAGTAAAAGCATTCGGCGATTTCCCAGAAAATAGCAGTCGTCGGTCAGCCGCCAGCGGTCAGCATAAAATTCAAAATCCAAAATCCAAAACCCAAAATCCATTGATGTTTACCGGAATCCATATTCTCGAGCCGCGCGTGTTTGAATATATTCCGCGCGGAGTTTATTCGGATATTGTGCCGACATTTTATCGCCCGGCAATTGCTAAGGGCGAAATAATTGCCGCTCACATCACCGATGGAATTTGGTTTGAACTCTCGACTATTCCGCGTTATCTTGACATTAGTCTGGCAATGCTCAACGGACAAAAGAAAAAAGTTGTGAAGGGCGGAAATTGCCGGATTTCAAACTCGGCAGTAATCCGTGATTCGGTTATTTGGGATAACGTGAATGTTGGAGCTGATGCGCAAATTAACAAATCAATAATTGGCGATGGAGTTAGTATAAAATCGGGCGAAAAATTTGAAAACGTGGCGATTGTCAGGGCTGAAATGCTGCAGCACTGCGGCGAAATCCCTGAAAAGGCGTTGAAAGGTTTTTTCAAAGGTGAAAATTATATTGTTCCACTCGGTCAATAATTATAAAATTGTCTTTGTAATATGAGTCAAATTTTTGCACAAGATGCTGCCCAAAGACTGCGAATTTTCTTAAAGAAAAATAGTAAAAATAGCGATTTCGAACTTTTAACGCCGGACGCTTCAACGCGTGAATATTTTCGCATCCATTGGGATAAATCAACTGCCATCGCCTGTCTTTATGCCGAACCTTTTGAAGAAAAAGAACATAATTATCTTGATGTCACCAAATTATTTTCAAATTGTCATCTGCCGGTTGCTAAAATTTTAGCTTTCGACGGTGAACTTGGCGTTATTATTTTAGAAGATTTAGGCGACCGCATTCTGCGTGATGTTTTAGACAAATCAGACGAAGCCGTGCGGGACAATCTGATCAATGAAGCAATTTCTTTGATTCCTAAAATTCAAGCCGCCACACCGATGGCTTTCGATACCGGCTCAATCGCTTCAAGACTGGTGTTTGACCAAGAAAAACTCGTTTGGGAACTCAATTTTTTCAAAACCCATTTTTTTGAAACGTACCGCAAAGAAAAACTTTCAGAATCAGATAATCTCGCTTTAGACGAAGAATTTTCTGAACTGGCGCTCGAACTCGAAACCCGCGCTAAAGTTTTGTGTCATCGCGATTTTCACGCCGCGAATTTAATGATTGATGAACAAAATCAGCTGCATATTATTGATCACCAGGACGCCCGTATCGGCACGACCAGCTATGATTTAGTTTCGCTTCTGCTTGACCGGATTTTAGAAATTCCCAATAACAATTGGCTTGATGAGAAAAAACGTTTATTTTTGTCAGAAAGAGAAAAAATAGGATTGGAAAAAATTGATTTCGACCGATTCGATGAAGAATTTCAGTTACAAACAATTCAGCGCTGCTTAAAGGCGATCGGAACATTTTCCTTTCAAGCGGTTAAACGCAGCAAAGTTTATTTTATTCAATATATTGTGCCGATGCTACAGATTGTTTTGCAGGCTGGGAACCGCCTACAGAGATTTCCCGTTTTGCAGAGAATTATTACTCAAAAAATTGGTAAAAAATATGTTTAGAAAATGAATTGTGAGTTTTGAGAATAGAATCTAACTTTTATAAAATGACAATCATTTGAGCTTTTTGGAAGAAATACAATTATTTTAAGAATATGAATCAAACATACATCAACGAATTAAAAAATCACATCGGTGCGGAAGTTACGCTCAAGGGCTGGCTTTATAATGCGCGTTCGAGCGGAAAATTAGTGTTTTTACAATTGCGTGACGGCACGGGAATCGTTCAGTGCGTCGTATTCAAAGGCAATTCGGAAGAAGTTTTCGAGAAGGCAAAAGCGCTCGGTCAGGAATCTTCGATCATCGTTCACGGAAGCGTCAAGGAAGATTCGCGTTCGGAAATCGGCGTCGAAGTTGACGTCAAAGAATTGGAAGTTCTGCAAAACGCGAATGATTATCCGATTACGCCGAAGGAACACGGAACCGAATTTCTGATGGACAATCGCCATTTGTGGATTCGTTCCAAAAAACAGCATGCCGTTTTGAAAGTGCGCCACACGGTTGTTAAAGCGACGCGCGATTTTTTTGATGATAACGGATTTATCTTAGCCGACACACCGATTTTCACGCCTGCCGCCTGCGAAGGAACGACGACGCTTTTTGAAGTGGATTATTTTGAAGACGATAAGGCTTATTTAACACAGAGCGGACAGCTTTATAATGAAGCAACCGCCGCTTCTCTGGGCAGAAGTTATTGTTTCGGTCCGGTTTTTCGCGCTGAGAAATCAAAAACGCGCCGCCATCTAACTGAATTTTGGATGGTTGAACCGGAGATGACTTACGCGCATCTTGACGATGTGATGACGTTGGGCGAAGACTTAATAAATTTTATTGTCGAGCGAGTTCTGAATGACCGCCGCGAAGAATTAAAAGTTTTAGAACGCGACGTTTCAAAATTAGAAGCTATCACCGCCGACAAATTTCCGCGTATCCATTATGACGAAGCGGTGAAAATTCTGCAGGAAGGTTTTGCCAAAGGGGAGATCGAAAACAAGTTTGAGTGGGGCGGAGATTTTGGCGCGCCGGACGAAACTTTTATTTCAGCCCGGTTCAATCAACCCGTTTTTGTTCATCAT
>JALZOH010000279.1 GCA_030857305.1 Acidobacteriota bacterium | reverse complement strand
GAATAGGTATTACATTATTACAAACATTTTTGTCAGAAAGCAAGGAGTTTTTCTGTTCCCTAGAGCGGTTAAGTTTTGATTGTATGGTTTGCGCGAGTATGTCAGAACCGCCTGCACCTACAGGATGTTTTGGTTTGATTAATACACTTCCAATCTATTACGTTCAATCGCACGCTTGCCACAGGCGGTTCTTATTATTTTTGAGTTTTTCGCAAAGCGCGTCCCGCTAGAACTCCCGTGTATTTTCCTTCGCCAATTGAAATTTTGCCGTTGACAATAACATACTTCATCCCCGTAGCGAGTATTTCGGGTTGTTCGTAAGTAGCGCGGTCGGTGATGGTCTTTTGGTCAAACACGATGACATCGGCGAAGTAGCCGACTTTGATTCGACCGCGTTCCGGGATGCGGAATGTTTCGGCGGTCAGCGCACTGCCGGCACGAATGGCGAAGGGCAGTTTGATGAGTTTTTTCTCGAAAACATACTGCCGTAATTTTCGCGGGAACGTACCATATTTTCGCGGATGACCGGAGGAGCCATCCGAACCTGTCATCACAAAGTTCAGTTTCATAAAGTTTTCAATATCGCTTTCGCTCATATTGAACGAAGCAATACTAGCCCCGCCGCCTTCCACAATGTCGAGCGCAGTTTCAACCGGCGATTTTTTCTGCTGCAATGCTAGCGCGCCGAGCGTTTTGCCGATTATCTCCCGGTTGCGCGAGCCGGTGATTAAAATTGATTCTGCGCCGCCGCGCCGTTTCAAATTCGTTTCCATCTCGGCGAGCAGACGAGGGCGCACTTGTTGGTCTCTGATTCGTTCGAGCAGCGCGGTGTTTCCGCCTGCTTCCGCCCAGCGCGGAACAAGCGCGGCGGTGATTCCGGTTCCCGAAGCGGTGTATGGATATTGGTCTGCCGTGACCCGAATTCCTTTGGTGCGGGCTTGTTTAATGAGTTTGATAACTGCCGGGCTTTGTCCCCAAACGTCTCGTCCGAGCGCTTTGATGTGAGAAATATTGACCGGAATTTTTGCTTCGCGCCCGATGCGAATTGTTTCTCGAATCGAGCCGAGAAGTCCGATTGTGTATGAACTTTCGTCGCGCAGATGGCTGTCATAGATGCCGCCTTTTTCAGCCGCCTTTTTCGCCAGTTCAATGACTTCTTCGGTTTTGGCAAAACTGCCGGGCGCGTAATAAAGACCGGTTGAAAATCCGAAAGCCCCTTCCGTCATTGCTTGCCCAACCAAGTTTTTCATTTCCGCCAGTTGCTCGATTGTCGGCGCAGAGTCGCTCATCGCCATTATCTGGCGGCGAACTGTATTGTGACCGACAAGCAGCGCGGCATTTGTCCCGATTCTCTGCTGTTCCCATTTAGCTAATGTTTGCGCCACTTGAACCGGTCCGCCGCCGTCGTTGCCGGTGATGACGGTCGTTACACCCTGCATCAAATAATTTTCGTTACTATTCAACTTTGGATTCGAAAGGTCTTCGAGCGTATGCGTATGCGGGTCGATAAATCCCGGCGCAACTATCATTCCGGCGGCATCGAGCGTTCTCGCGGCGAGCATTTTTGATTTAGCAGAATTGCCGATGAAAACGATACGATCTCCGCGAATTCCGATGTCGGTTTTCACCGGCTTGCGGTATGTTCCATCAATAACCAATCCGCCTTTAATCAACAAATCCAGCTTTAACTCGTCGGTGAGCGCAGTTTTATAGACCTGGTTTTGAGCGCGAAACGCAGGCGGAAACGCACTGCCTAGAAAAGCGAAAATTAGCAAAAAAACAGCTGTTTTTTGAGATTGATTAAACATTTGTATTTGCACCTGAAAAATTTATTCAACAAAAAACTACTCGAACCTTTATTTTTTGTAACTGCAAAGTGGTTACCGTTTTAATGACGCAGATTCACCGCCGGGATGATAGCTGCGCTCGAGATTTTGCTTTATCTCTTTTTGCTCAAACCACGACGGTTTGTATTGCTGTTTTGAATACAAATCTGCCTGGTCAAAAAAATGAGAAGATTTTGGGTCGGCGCTTTGACCAAAGACAAGTAGTGAGCGCGCCCGAACACGCGGGCTGAACTCGACAACCGCTAAATAAGAATTACCGCCGATGCCGTATCGCCGCTTTTGCCCTGCATCACGGCGCGTGTTAAATGTAAAAAGAGTTCCCGCTAAACCGCTCGCGCCGGCGACTGGAACACTCGGTTTGGCGTCTTCAAACTTCACTTGAGTTCCACTCGTGTGGATGCGCTGAAGACGGTTGATTTCTCCCCACTCAATCTGCCATTTGCCAAAATCTTTTTGCAGTTCATTTATAACCGTCTCGAAAGCCGTGACTTTTGCCGCCGCATCAATTGTTTTTAATTGTTCACTGAGCATTGTCGGAACAGCTGTTGAATTCTCCGTCTGCCGCGCCGAGCGTTCGCGGTTGACGCGCTGAAGCTGCTCAAAATACAGCATAAAAAGCGTCGTCGCGACCGAATCAACCCGGCTGGTGTAATCCCAGGATTTCAAAACCGAAATTGGTTCAGCGAGTTTGCCTGCTTTTACCGCATCAGTCTGCCTTTGGTTCTCCCACGTCGAAACAAGCTCCGGCACCAATGTTTCAGCCAGCAACACGTGTGTATCGAGCGAAGCGCGCGCCCAATCTTCAAACGTGAACTTTTCTTTTGAGGAAAGAATTCGGCGCGACATCTGCGCGCGCGGCGTGTCGAGGTCCGGAGCCATATAAACGGGATATTTTGAACGCTCAGGATTATCGGCGCTTGAAGTCAGAAACGGTGTTGAATTGCAGTTTTGAATAAACCCGGAAGAAGGATTAGTAACCTGCGGCAGTTCGCTTAATTCGTGCAAGCCCTGCCAATCAGCTTCGGGCAGGCTTCCGTCAACCGGCTTTGACCAATCAAATTTTGTCGAACGGCGCGGCATCGCGTTTCCGTGAAGATAAAAAATGTTTCCCTGCCGGTCGGCATACATCGTATTCGAGCCGGTCAGCCTGCGTTGCGCCATTGCCGATTTGAATTCCGCGAGCGAACGCGAGCGCGCCATCGCCCATTTTTGTTCAATCAATTTCGAGCTGACTTCAATCGATGCGGCGCTCACCGCGAGATATTTTCCCGCTCGTATGGCAATAATCGGACCGTGATGAGTTTTGCGAAAAGTGAATCGTTTCGTCTCCGTAACTCCCTGATTATTAACGCGAATCTCGTCTGTCCACTGAGCAGCGTTGCGGTAATTGCCGCCGTAACGGTAGGCGAGAGGATTTTGCGGATTATCAAATGTTTCGACGAAGACATCGGTTGAATCGGCGCCCGTGTTGGTGTGACTCCAACCAAGATTCGTATTGTGTCCAGACCAGATGTAAGGCGAACCAAGCATCGTAAAACCGGAGATATTCAGCCCTCGTCTGCTGTGCAGATGAGCTTCATAACGCTGTCCGCCGCCAAAAAAGCCGACGTGCGGATTGATAAACAGCATTGCATTTCCCGACAGGCTTTTTTTCGCACTGACTGCCCACATATTCGACCCTTCCGCTTCGGCGGATTCGGCGGAAGTGGGATTTTGCGGCGGAACGGCGGGAAGGTCTTTAAAAAGCGTTCTAACCTCCTGGAGCGAAATTCCCAAAGATGCAGGCGATGGAGCACCGGTTATCAGCACAAACCACGGCTCAAAGCGGCTTATCAAACGGGGACGAACTTCGGGGTGCCGTTTGAGATAAAAGTTGATTCCGTTCGCGTAGGCATCGCATAATCTTCGCATCAAAGGGCTTAAACGCGCATATTCAGTTTGCGCTCTTTTTGTCGTCTCAAACAAACGCACCATCAAATCACCGGTGAGGCGCGACGAACCATAAACTTCCGCCGCCCGCCCGAGTTTGTTGATGTGGTCTTCTTCGAGCTGCCAGAAGTTATCTTCGGCTTGTGCATACATTAATCCAAAAACGACGCTTTCATCGGTTCGACCATAGATGTGCGGCACGCCAAAAGTATCTCTGTAAATTGTTACCGAACGGGCGAGTTCCTCCAGTGTCTGGTCGGCGGCTTGCGTCTCCTCATTAATCAAAAATAACGAGACAAATATGAAGACCAGAGCAAATGTTACGGTAGACCAAAATCTTGAAAAAATCATATAATCTGCTCCGATCGTGATTTGGTTAAACGCTTTATCCTTTAGAT
>JALZOH010000278.1 GCA_030857305.1 Acidobacteriota bacterium | reverse complement strand
TGCCGCTCGGATTCGCATCGCCAAACAAAACGTCAGCAATCGCCGCCCCGCCCATCGTTCCCGAATGCCACGTCTCCAGAATCGCCGGAGAATTTTCCGCCAGCCAATTGATGGTCAAAGGTCTGCCGTTTTTTAAAACAACAGCATAGGGTTTGCCGATTTTGTGAATTGCTTTGACCAGTTCAAGCTGCATTCCGGGCAAATCTAAATTTGAGCGCGAAGCCGCTTCACCGCTGATTTCGCGTGTTTCACCGACGACGAGAATCGTGAAATCCGAATCTTTCGCCGCATCGATTGCCTTTTCAAAATCTTTATCATTGTCGCAAACCAGTTCGCAGCCTTTTTCAAATCGAATTTTCGCGTTTGCGCCTAATTTTTGGCGAACACCTTCGAGAACCGTAATCGAGTCCTCAGCTTTGGCGTCGCCCGCCCACCAATCGAGCGTATTCGCTTTATCGTCCGCCAATGCGCCAACGACCGCAATTTTTTTGATGTTTTTGTTAATCGGCAAAGTTTCGCGTTCGTTCTTGAGCAAAACAAACGATTTTGCGGTAATCTCTCTCGCCGCCTGCAAAAACTCCGGTTTTTTAATCGTGCTTTTCTCTAAATTTTCGTCAATGTACGGATTTTCAAAAAGCCCGAGCCGAAACTTAACGCGAAGAACATTTCTGACGGAATCGTCAATCGTCTTCAGCGAGACTTTACCGGCTTTGACAAGCTCTGCGCCGTGCTGATTAAACGAACGGCTCACCATTTCCATATCGGTTCCGGCGTTTAACGAAATGTGCGCGGCTTCACTGGCATCGAGTGCCACGCCGTGTTTGATTAGTTCAGCAACCGATGTATAATCGCTGACCACTAAGCCGTCAAACTTCCATTCCCGGCGCAAAATTTGACGAAGCAAAAACGGATTCGCCGTTGCCGGAACACCATTTAAGGCGTTAAACGAAGTCATAAACGAGCCCGCGCCCGCATCTTTCGCCGCCTTAAACGGCGGCAGATAAATTTCGCGCAAAGTGCGTTCGCTCATGTCAACCGTGTTGTAGTCGCGCCCGCCTTCCGCCGCGCCGTAACCCGCAAAATGTTTCGCGCACGCCATCACGCGGTCGGTGGCGCTGAAATCCGTGCCTTGAAAACCACGCACGCGAGCCTTTGCCATTTCTGCGCCGAGAAAAACGTCCTCCCCTGCGCCTTCCATAATTCTGCCCCAACGCGGGTCGCGCGCGATGTCCACCATCGGCGCAAAAGTCCAGTGAACTCCGGCAGAACGCGCTTCCTGCGCCGCAATGTGCGCCGATTTTTCCACTGCCTGTAAATCCCAGCTTGCCGTCTCGCCCAAAGGAATCGGAAACAGCGTGCGGTAACCGTGTATCACGTCAAAACCAAACAAAATCGGAATTTTCAAACGTGATTGTTCAACCGCGACACGCTGCAATTCATTAGTTCGCTGCGCTCCGCGCACATTCAAAGTCGAACCGAGCAGACCTTTTTTAGCTAATTCCAGATGTTCGGGGCGAAAACGTCCGTCTGCCTCGCCGTCAAGCTGCTGAAGTTGCCCGAGTTTTTCCGCCAAAGTCATTTTTACCAGCAAAGCATTGATTTTTCTTTCAACATCTGCTTGTTTTTTCTGGGCGGAAATTGGAAGAATAAATACGAACAGGACAAGTGAAAATAGAAATACGTTTGTTTTTCTTAAATGCATAATTGCTGGCTTCGATTCTGTGGCTTTTTGAACGTAAAAAAGAGTTTTCGATAAAAAGGCTGAATATATTGAGAATGCAAAAAATTTCTGTAATCAAATTGCACCCAAACATCACCGTTGAATCAAATTTTATGTGAAGACACGGAGAAGTTTAATGTTTCTCCGTGTCTTTTTTGTTTTGAATTCTAAAAAATGCTTTTTGACATTTAATTTAGAAACTGAATCTGGCTTGTAATTCGACGACACGCCCGGAAAGTCCGCCGGTGGCTCTGCCGAAATTCGGATTTGGCTGATCACCGTTATTTATTCTTGTGCTGTCAGAAGCAAACCCGAACGGAAGCAGATTGAGATTATTAAAGACATTAAAGAAATTAGCTCGTAAATCTAAACCGGTCGATTCGCTGAGGCGCAGACCTTTCGGCAAATTAAATCTCTTGGAAACACTTAAATCCGTTGAAAAATAGCGGGGACCGCGGAAGCTGTTGCGTCCGATTCCCGGCGGATTAAGCAGGAAAGTTGCCTCGCCCGCAGCATTACGATTAAGAGTTGTTCGAAAAATGGTATTACACCCTCCCGAAGTATTTATACAGTTGGCACCTGGAATAAAACTTCCCGTAAAATTACCGTTTCCGTTGAGAAATGTTTCGTTGGAAGTATTGGTTCCGTTACCGCCTGAATACGCGGTTGGGCGAAAAGGACCGAATTCAGCGCCGCTCGCCGAACGAACGCCTGGACCGGTAACGACCGGCGTCCACGGAAATCCTGTATGCCACGTCATGATTCCGCTGATTTGAAAACCGCCGAAAAACATTCCGATTAAATCATTGCGGTTGCGGAAAATTGGCAAGTCCCATAATCCAAAAACATTTAGATTATGGCGAACGTCAAAGTCCGAAGGACCATATTCCGTTTCATTATCAACCGGATAAGTCTGGTTGGTAACAAAACCGGGACCTTCATTCGATAAATTGTCCATACTTTTGGCAAACCGATAATTTGCCTGAATCTGGAAGCCATTGGCAAACCGGCGTTCGAGAGTTGCCAGTAAAGCGTTGTATTTGGATTCAACGTCGGGTGTCGGAAGAAACACAGCATTAAAAGCCGGATTGGTTTGGGCAAATATAAAGTTTTGATTAACCAGACGAATCAGGTTTTTGGTTTGACTACCCTGATAACCAATCGTCGCGGTTAGCTTGGACGGCAATTGATATTGCGTTTCGATTGAATAGCGGAAACTCTGGGCGTTCGGCTGCTCTTGCGTCGAACCGTAAATTTCCACCGCGCCGCCTGAAATCGGCGTGCCGGTGTTCGGATTAATTCCGCCGCCCAAACGGGGATTAGTCGGGAAACTGTTCGGGGAATTGCTGCTGCCGACGGCGTAAAGAATTAGACCATTGGCAAAAGGACTTCCAAAATCCGTCGATGCCGTTCCGCAGCAGATGCCAAAGCGCGCGAAGAACGGCGGGTTGCCGCGCGAATTGATAAATACCACATTCGGGATGCGATTGTAGCCGATTCCAAAACCGCCGCGCAGAACGGCTTTGTCGTTTAAAAAGCCCGGACTGTAAGCAAAACCAACTTGCGGTCCGAAGTTATTTCTGTCCGGTTTGAATAATTGGTCAACGACCTGGACTTTGGCATCAACCAAGCCGTTCGCACCCAAAATAATATTACTCTGCTGGTTATTTTCGTCTTTAATCGGCGGGAAGTATTCGTAACGCAGACCTAAATTTAAGGTCAAATTTGGTTTTACCTTCCAATCATCCTGAACAAAAAAGGCGTAATCATTCGTTCTGTATTTTCGCGCGGCATCCGCCGGCGCGCCCGTTATCGGGCTGGCATTGATACCTTCAAAAATCGGCGTGTCGTTTGCCAGATTAAACAATCCGACAAAACTGTAAACCGGACGCGCTCCGCCGATAATGCTGTTGCCGTTAAAATCGAGTCGTGCCTGCGCGCCGAATTTGAGCGCGTGATTGCCTAAAACCCAATTAAAAGTATCGTTGAAGTCAACGCTTTTTTCCGAGAAAATACCCGGCGTATTTTCGCCCTGCGGCGCGCCAAACCGGATTCGGTCAAAAGGAAGACCTTCAACTTCGATTCGCGGAATACCGAAATTCCCAAGTGGATTAGATTCAACTTCATTAAATGAAAATCCGCTGTAATTGAAACGCGCCTGATTAAACATCGTCGTCGAGATGGTGCGATTATAGATAACGGCGACCGAAAAACTGAGCCGATCCGATATAAGATCGCCTATCTGACGACTACGCCCAGCGGTGTCCGTTCCGTTACTCAGCGTCGGAGTAAAAAAGGTCGAAACAGCGATACTGTCTTTATCTGTTATGTTAGCGTCAATTCGCGTGAAAAATTGATTTCCTCGAAATGAGTTTTCGTTAAATAAATTAGCCTGCTGAATGTCGGCAATACCGTCAAAGCCGCCGCCGATGTCGGCTCTTCCGATTCCGCCGCC
>JALZOH010000277.1 GCA_030857305.1 Acidobacteriota bacterium | reverse complement strand
GAGAAACGCTTTTCGACTTCGATTGCCCGTCGCCTTGCTAATACCGGAGCATTAAACAAAGGCGACCGGCGGGCAAATCAAATCGGCGGGCTGGAGCGGTTCAATCTGGAATCTAAAGAGGGACGTGCCGCTCTAAAAATCGTCTATGACCGCATTTCAGCGGGCTGTCCTATCCCTGGCTTGGAAAATCCGATGCTCGCGCTCTCAGATATGGGTCTGCTCGCAAAATCCGAGAGTGGCGACGAAGAATTCTTGAAGGAAAGCGAAAAGCAAAACATCGTGCGTTTTTTCAACCGCCTGCTCTCGCTCGAAGTCAGCCGGCAAAACGCGCTTTTTGAATACTTTTACAAGACTTACACGGAAACCGTTGAGCATCTCAAAGCGTCGGGAAAATACGACCTCGGACTCGAAGACATTCGCGCCAAATCGGTGAAAATAGGGCGCGAGCCGCAGCTTATTCACCGCGATTCAAGCACGGGCGCGACGACTCATCTTTACGAGTTGGATACGATTGTTCCAACCGCGCCGGCGCATTTCGACGACCTGGAAAAAGCTGAAGGTTTGTACTTTTACCGCAAACTGGGAACTGATGCTGCGCCCGAATTCGTCGCGGCGCGTGCGTCTTTGATTCATACCGACCCGGAGACCGGCGAGAGCTATCAAACTTACGCGGTCAGCCGCCCGTCGGGAAGAAATCTATTTTACCTCGACGAAGCAGAACTCGCCGCACGCTACCGGCTCATTCCGAAATCGAAAGCAAAAGACTGGTGGAACGGGGAAGTCGAGAAAATCCCGCCGGTCGTCAATAAAACCGTTTTTATTTTGAGCGGCGCGTTGATTCCGGTCTGGCGACAAATCAAAAACGTCAAGGACGCGGCGTTCAAAATCGTCCGCACGACGACCGACGAAGGCGTGCGGCTCGTCGGTCTGCAAGTTCCGAAACCTATAGTCAAGGAAATTGTACGGCTTTTTGATTGCGCGTGGCAGCGGGAAGAGACCTCAAATGAAATTTTCCAGAATGTCAGTCGCGGCAAGGACTCGCTCGAACTCGTCGAAAACATTCGTCTCAAAAGCTCAAAAGTTTTCGGCGATTTTTACGTCGAAGTCGTGCCGGGCGGAGCAGAACACCCGAAAAAGTTTCGTGCGATGGGACTCGTGAGCATCACGCAAAACAGCCGCGAGCGTTTTCTTCTTCCGCAAGACGAGTCGGAAGCCGCCCAATTGCTGCAAAAACTCGTGTCGCAATTTCCGCCCGTCGCCGGCGTGAACCCGAACAATCAATTCGCGGTCGAAAAACTCGCCGAAGCGAATGGCTCTGAGTTTGTTCCAACCGTCGCGGAAGAATTACCACCGATTGACGTGCGCGATTGGCTGATTGAACCGGACGCAGCAGAACTCGCTCGCGTAAGTTTCCCCGACCAACTGATTGACGAGTAATTTTCGCGCTTTCCGAAAATTACAAAATAAAATTTATGAACATAAACAACGCGCAACTTGAAGCCGCCTTTTCGCTTGTAATTGATGGACTCGAAAAACAGGACTTGCCCGCCTATATGAAAAAAAGATGGCTGCGAGCTTTGGAAAAAGCGAAAGTGCGTTTAATCGAACAGCCTTTTTTCGCCCTGCAACCCGACCGATTGTTGATTGTTTCCGTGCCAAAGGAAAAAACGAGCGAAATCGGCTGCCGCTTTTACGAGGCGAACGAATCCGCCTGCCGCCGCGTTGATAAGTCCGGGCTTTGTGAGGCATTTTTCGAGGGCTTTCCGTGCTGGCATCGCGCCGCGTTTTTGCTTTTGAAAATTTATTTCGGTGAAACGAGCGAGATTCAATCAACAAAAATCAAAAGCGCGCCGTTGATGCAACAACTGTCAACCAAAGTTGACACTTTTGGTTGACACTTCTGACAACCGGAGTTGACAGTTTTCCTTCTTCGACGCGGCGAGTCGCAGACGGCAAAAAACATTTAACCTGTTTTATTTTCCGTAGTTTAGACTTAACAATAGCGAAACGGAC
This sequence comes from Acidobacteriota bacterium, assembly GCA_030857305.1. Taxonomy (GTDB): domain Bacteria; phylum Acidobacteriota; class Blastocatellia; order Pyrinomonadales; family Pyrinomonadaceae. The sequence continues at coordinate 2,169 of JALZOH010000277.1, read as the reverse complement.
GGGAATTGGCACGAGTTTTGAAATTGCATCGGGCAGACAACAGCCATATGAATGCACAATTTTTCAAAACTCGTGAACCTGAGATTGCCGAATCTCTACCTATCACGCGCGAAAATTCCTTTGCCGGAACGTCGCGCCGGACAAAAAACTCTAAACAAGCGGAGCAAGCCGAGAAAATCGAACGCTACGCCCGCGTTAATCATCACGTTTTGCTGACGGGCGAACGCGGCACGGGAAAAACGACTATCGCCCGCCAGATTCACGATAAAGGGGCGCGTCGCCATAAACAGTTCGTCAGCCTCAACTGCGCGACACTCAAAGAAGAACTCGTCGAAGCCGAGCTTTTCGGTTACGAAAAAGGAGCGTTTACAGGAGCTAACCAAACAAAAGCCGGACTTTTCGAGATTGGAAACGGCGGCACGGTTTTTCTGGACGAAGTAGGCGAGCTATCTTTGAGTTTGCAAGCCAAACTGCTCAAGGCGGTTGAGGAAAAGCGCATTCGCCGCGTTGGAGCGAGCGGCGAGATTCCAATAGATTTACGTATAATCGCCGCCACGTCGCGCAATTTGCGCGAGATGATTGCCAGCAAAGAATTTCGCGCCGACCTCTTTGACCGCCTCAATGTGCTTTCGCTCGACACGATTCCGCTGCGCGAGCAAAAAGATAAAATCCGCGCAATCGTGCTTGCCGGACTCGAACGCGAGCGCATCGCTTTGGGGCGCAAAAACAAATTTCAAATTGAGCTTCTCGCCATCGCGCTGATTGAAGATTACGCTTGGACTGGCAATTTCCGCGAGCTGCAAAATTTCGTCCTAAAACTGGCGATTGAACATTGCGACGCGGAAATTATCACGAAAGCTGACGTTCGGGCGATTCTGGCTCAAAAAGGCGCGACCTTTGACGAATCCGAAATTAACGGCGAAAACTTCGCCGCCACCGCCGGTCAACTTATCCTCGCCATCAACCCGGAAGAACGCCTCGACCGAATCATCGAGCAGGTTAAGGAAAGCTACATCCGGCATCATCTCAAAGATAAAAGTTTACGCGGAACGTCCAAACAATGCGGCATCTCGCGTAATATGATTAGAAGAATCGCCGGTAAATTGGAGATTAACAATTACAATCAACAATTATGAACAGCACAAAAAACACAGACTTTTTTCCAGAAATTAACGAGCGGGACGCGCATCTGGTGGCGCCCGATATACATCAACCGTATCAGGATACGGAAGAAGATTTTTTGCACGAAAAACACTTGAACGAAGTTGAAGCGCAAATTAACGAAAAGTTAGGCGCAGTTTCGGAGGACGATTTAGGCGAACTGCCATTCGATGAGGAAGCGGACCGGAAGAGATGGGATGAACTCGAAAAAGAATTTGACCGCGTTTTCGATGAAGCCAAAAAACAATAATTTTTAGCTTTGGCTGGTTTATTGATTCGCAACGCCCGCCGTCTCAGTTTTTCAGATGTCCGGCAAAAGCTCGCGCAAATCCTCGATTAAAGCGGCGAGGTTTTCCGGCGGGATCGAAAAGCGCGTCGCTCTCGCGTGCTGCCGGACGCGAAGCACGCCGATTGATTCAAGATTTGCGAACAACTCGCCGGCGATTTTTCCGGCTTCTTTGATTTTCGGCGCGGCGCGGTAACTACTCCGTAAATCAATAGCCTGATTCCACTCGTTCTCGGTCATCATCCCGACGATGCGATAAATGTCGAAAGCGTGATACGCGCCGAAATCTTTTTCTTCGTCTTCAAGGCGGTCGCGGAGAGCGAAAAGTTTCATCACGAGATAGGAAAATGGGTGCGGCAGATAAATCTCAAGCGGCGATTCGCCCTCTTCGGAAATGTCAATCGGCTGAAGATTTTCTTCGAGCGTAACCGCTTCTTCAGTCAAATAGCCGTGGATATTCTTAGCCTTTTTCGGTCTGATGCGCGGCTTGTTGATTTTTACCAGATTGCGTCCGGCTTCGGTTTCGGGAAGCGCAGCCAGTAAATCAATCTTGACCGGCAAATCCCTTCCCTCGCAGGCGACGTTAAGCTGAAATTGAAAGAACGGAGCAACCGGCTCGAATTTTAATGTTTCGAGAGCGTCTCTTATTTTTTCGATTTTTTCCGCGCTGGTGATAATTTCCGCGCTTAAAAATAAATCAAGGTCGTTGGTCGAGCGCGCCT
>JALZOH010000276.1 GCA_030857305.1 Acidobacteriota bacterium | reverse complement strand
GTATTTGTTGCATTTGGAATAAATAAATTTAATAAAATTTTCCAAACCAGTTTGGCTAGACAGTTTGCATAATTTCCGCGAGCGTTTTTCGTTTTATGTCGGGAACTGTTGCGCCTTTTGCCGGGTATCCGACGGGAATTAACACAAACGGAACTTCAGTTTTCGGACGCTGCAGAATTTCCTGCAAAAATTTCATCGGCGAAGGCGTATGCGTCAAAGTAGCCAAACCGGCGTTGTGCAAAGCCGCGAGCAGCATTCCAACCGCAATACCGACCGATTCCTGCGAGTAGTAAGTCGGTTCGGTTTCACCGTTTTCCGTGACGGAATTGATGCGAAAAACGACGATTAAATAAGGCGCAATTTCCAAAAACGGCTTGTGTTCATCGGTTCCAAGTTGTGCCAGCCGTCGAAGCCATTTCTCCGACATTCTCCCGTGATAACTTTCAAATTCCTCCTTTTCGGCGGCTTCGCGAATTTGTCTTTTTATTTCTTTATCGCGAACAACAACGAATCGCCACGGCTGCATATTCGCGCCTGAAGGCGCAGTTCCGGCGGTTAAAATTGCTTTTTCAACGATTTCAAACGGAACTTCCTCGTCGGAAAAATCGCGCACGGTTCGCCGCTGGTTTAAATTTACGTAAAACTCTTCGGCACGTTTAATTTGTTCGGCTTGGCTTTCGACAAATTGAAACCTGAGCGAAATAAATTTTTGTTCTGAAAAATTTTCTTCCATCTCAAAAACATCTACCTATCAACTTCAAATTCTGCAACCACCGGCGTATGATCTGAGGGGCGTTCCCAAGCGCGCGGAGTTTTATCAATCCAGCAACTAACACATCTATCCGCCAAACTCTTGGATGTCCAAATGTGGTCAATCCGCAAACCTTGATTTTTATAAAATGCGCCTTCACGGTAATTCCACCAGGAAAAACCTCGCTCGTCGCCGTTTGTTTGACGAAAGACATCCGTAAAACCCCATTTTTTGACATAATCGAGCGCGGCGCGTTCGGGTTTTGAAAAATGTAATTTTCCTTCCCAGAAAGCAGCGTTCCAAACATCGCGTTCGTCGGGCGCGACGTTAAAATCGCCGCACAATAAAACGTCTGAATTCACGTCGCAATTTGCGTCAAAAAATTTCCGCAAACGCTGCAGCCAATCGAGTTTAAATGTAAATTTGTCAGTCCAAAGTTCCGTACCGTTTGGAATGTATGTGTTGACGATGCGAATATTTTCAACGGTCGCGGCAATCAAGCGTTTCGGCGCGTCCGCGTTGTCGCCCGCCAAATTATACTGAACGTCTTTAAGCTCGTATCGCGACAAAATCGCCACTCCGTTATAGGATTTCTGTCCCATAAACGCAGCATAAAAACCGGCGTTGTTGATCTCTTCGAGCGGAAACTTTTCGTCAACGCACTTTGTTTCCTGCAAACATAGAACGTCTGTGTTTGTCGTTTTAAGCCAACTCAAAACTTGATCGAGACGAATGGTGATTGAGTTAACGTTCCACGTAGCGATTTTCATACTTAAAGAATTTTCCCGCAAATGCGCGAAGAGCGCGAAGAAAGATGAAGACAATACAGAATTTTTAGCCAATTCTTTTGATTTTCTTTCCGCCCTTGCGGGAAATAGATTTTAGCGAATTTCTTTCCCAGAATATTCCGTCAGAAAAGCCTTGAATCGTTTTGTCTTTTTCGGTTAATGCCAGCCGTTTTTCCGCCAGCAGACAATAAGTCTCATTTCGCTCGATACCGACAAAATTACGATTTAACTTTTTAGCAACTACGGCAGTCGTTCCAGAACCGCCAAACGGGTCGAGAATCAAATCATTCTCGTTTGAGCTTGCCAGAATTATTTTCGCCAGAAGTTTTTCCGGTTTTTGTGTCGGATGCGAAGTATTTTCGGGCATTGACCAAAACGGCACGGTCAAATCCGTCCACAAATTTGACGCTGAAGTAAGGCGAAAATTTCCCGCATCAGATTTTTCCCAATCCTTCGCCTTACCATTTTCCGTGTAGGGCGCGAGAACTCTGCGCTTGAGCCGGACATTTTCCGCGTTAAAAACATAATCATCAGAGATGGTAAAAAACCAGATGTCCTCCGAAGCATTTTTCCAATTGGCACGCGCGCCGCGCCCCTTTTCGCGTTCCCATGTAATTCGGTTACGAAGCGTAAAATATTTTGTGCCAATGCGTTGAATTGCCGAAGACGAACGCCAATCACCGCAAATATAGACAGAAGCCTTTGGTTTTAATAGTCGAACCGCTTCTTTGAGCCACGAATCAAGCCAAGTTTCATAATCTTCGACAGAAATTTGCCGGAAAGAATTTTCTCCGAAGTTTTTTGTCAAATTATAGGGCGGGTCGGCAATCATTAAATCAAAGTTTTTTTCGGGTAAGCATTTCAGCGTTTCGAAAGTATCAGCACAAATAATTTTGTTGCGGCAATCGGACACATCATTTTCTGAATAAATCAGGCGTTTTCGATAAATCTCGATTTCCTGCTCGGATAACTCTATCGTTCGGTTGCGCGGCGCGCGTTCTTTTTCGTTTTGAACAATCATTTCTTGTTGAAGCAGTAGTGAGGCGCAAGCACACATATCTATCTTAATCAGCAAGTAGAATCGCAGCCAGCAACGCAGCGCGTTTTGGAATATCATCAACAAAGATAAATTCTTCAAGCGTGTGCGCGCCGCCGCCCGCAATGCCTAAACCGTCGAGCACGGGAACGCCGAGCGCGCCGACAAAATTTCCGTCCGACGCGCCGCCGACCTGCGTTTCACCTAATTCAAAATCAAATTGCAAAGCAACTTGCCGCGCTTTTTCGTAAAGTTTGACAACTGCTTCGGTGCGTTCCATCGGCGGACGATTGATCGCGCCCAAAATTTCAAGTGAAACTCTTTCGTCAAAACTTTTTAAGTGTTTAATTTCTTTTTCGATTCGCGTCGCTTCGCTCATTGACGTAAAGCGCACGTCAATCGAGCATTGAGCCGTTTCAGGAATAACGTTTGAAGCCGTTCCGCCATTTATCAAGCACACATTGACGGTTGTGCCTTTTTCCAAATAGTTGAGCGAGTAAAGTTCTTCGATTTGTCGGGCGATTTCCAAAATCGCCGACGCGCCTTTTTCCGGTTCGAGTCCGGCGTGCGCGGGAACACCGTGCGCTCGTAAAGAATAATTTGCGGTGCCTTTGCGTCCGGTTTTAATTTTGCCGCCCGCGGAAGGCTCGCACACAAGGCAGAACTCCGATTTTCGCGCCTCGTTTTCGACCAACGCGCGACCTGTCGGTGAGCCGATTTCTTCATCGCACGAAAGCAGAATCGAGATTGGGCGATTTGGTTGAAGATTTAATTCGGCAAATGCTCTCAGGACTTCCAATATCAAAACGCAGTTTGCTTTCATATCGAAAATTCCGCAACCGTAAAATTTTTCGCTCTCGATGCGCGTCGGATTTTTTTCTTTTGTGCCGAGCGGGTGAACCGTGTCGGTGTGTCCGAGAAGAAGAACCGGTTTTTCGTTTGACGAAAAAGCGCGAACCAAGAAATGTTCGCCTAAATCCTCGGCAGTAATTCTTTCGACTTCGAAATCACATGAAATTTTGCGTGTTTCCGTTTCAAACCAATCAACAACCGCCCTGCTTCCTTGAACTTCATACGAAGGCGATTCGATTTCAACAACCTGATGAATCGAATCTAAAATGCTCGCCAGTCTTGCCCGGAAATAGTCGAGAAGCATTTTCATAAATTGATTCGAAAACGAGAAAAGAATGCGGACGAGAAGAATCGAACTTCCACGAGCTTGCGCCCACAGGCTTCTGAGACCTGCGCGTCTACCAGTTCCGCCACGTCCGCGCGAGTAAAAGGTAAAGCAAATGATACGAATTTAATTTCTAAAGTTCAAGGACACATCGGTTTTAATTGGTTTATATCATCAACCTTTAATTTTTAACTTTCAAAAATAGCAAGTCAATCTTTTTCTTACCTATGCTCATTTAGGCTCAAACACAAGTCAGAATGTTCAATGGAGCAACTTATGGAGCAACCTATGGAGCAATCTAAATTTGTGCGGGGAGCTAACAAATGAGGGAAAATGAGAGAAAGAATAGGACAGATATTTGAAAATAAGAAGACAGGAAATTGGGTCGCTAGAGTTGCATACAAGAATACAAACGGGAAGAAAACAGCGATACAGCGAACCGCGAAG
>JALZOH010000016.1:3222-13715 GCA_030857305.1 Acidobacteriota bacterium | reverse complement strand
GGATGAAATTGACAGGCGACGAAGAACGGATGCGTTTCGCGCGGCAATTCAATCATTTCCACAAACTTCCCATCCGGCGAAACACCGCTAAAAATTAAATTTTCCTTTTCTAAAACCGAACGAAATTCGGGATTAAATTCGTATCGATGGCGATGTCTTTCACTGATTTCTTGCGAGCCATTGTAGATTTCTCGGACTAAAGAATCTTCTTTTAACTGGCATTGCCACGCGCCCAAACGCATTGTGCCGCCAAGTTCGTCCACGCCGACAAGATCGCGCAATTTGAAAATAACCGGAAAAGGTGGGTCGGGATTAAACTCGGTTGAGTCAGCATCTTTTAGACCGCAGACGTTTCTGGCAAACTCAATGCACGCCGTCTGCATTCCTAAACAAATCCCGAAATACGGTGTTCTCGATTTTCTCGCATATTTTATTGCTCGTAGCATTCCCGAAATGCCGCGCTTTCCGAAGCCGCCCGGGACTAAAATCGCGTCAAAATCCTGAAACTTTGTTTCATAGTCATCCTGCATCAGGTTTTCCGATTCAACCCAGCTGACATTGACGCGGAGATTGTTCGCTACGCCCGCGTGCGTCAACGCCTCGCGCAAGGATTTATACGAATCTTCAAGCTCGACATATTTACCGACGATCGCAATCTTCACTTCGCCATTGGTCGGTTCTTTGATAGTTGAGACGAGTTCACGCCAACTTTTTAAATCCGCGTGCGGAAACTCTTCCTTTAAATGTAAGGATTCAACAATCAATTCATCGAGTTCCTGCTCGTGAAATGCGAGCGGGACTTCATAAATTGTTTTTACGTCCAGAGCAGAAATAACGGCGTTTTCCTGTACGTTACAAAACAAAGCAATCTTTCTTCTTAAATCCAAAGACAGAGGGCGGTCTGAACGGCACAGCAAAACGTCCGGCGCAATACCGATTTCGCGCAATTCCTTAACCGAATGCTGCGTCGGTTTGGTTTTTAATTCCCCGGCGGCAGCGATATACGGAACAAGTGTAACGTGGACAAAAATCGCGTTTGTTCTGCCTTCTTCATTGCCGATTTGCCGAATCGCTTCCATAAACGGCAAAGATTCGATGTCGCCGACCGTGCCGCCGATTTCGACGATTAAAACGTCGGGCTTTTGCGTTTCGGCAACCGTGCGAATCGCCATTTTTATCTCGTCCGTGATGTGCGGAATAACTTGAATTGTCTTGCCAAGGTAATCGCCTCGCCGTTCTTTTTCAATAACACTCAAATAAATTCGCCCGCTCGTCCAATTATTGGCTTTTGTTAATTTAGCATTCGTAAATCTTTCATAATGTCCTAGATCAAGATCGGTTTCCGCGCCGTCATCCGTCACGTAACATTCACCGTGTTGGAACGGCGACATCGTTCCCGGATCAACATTGATATACGGGTCAAGCTTCATCATCTGCACCCTAGCCCCGCGCGCTTCGAGCAGACAGCCGATCGAACTCGCCGCCAAACCTTTGCCGAGACTCGAAACCACGCCGCCTGTGACGAAAATATATTTTGTCTGTTTATTCATCATAATTTTCCTCGCTCAAATCATCTTTGTTTGCTTTTCCTTCACGTTTCTTTTTCATATAACGTCCCTCTTTCATTTGCATCTTTACTTCTTTCGCCTTCGCCGCTGCCGGATCCATCAAATCCTGTAAAGCACCCATTCCCGCGCCGAGCATTGAAGTGCTTTCCGCCGCGTTTCTTTCAAAATCTGCTTCAGTTCTTTTTTCAGGTTTACTCAAAACTTTCAACCCAACAAAAATGCCGGCAACAAGCAAAACAAAAAATAAAAGTCCAATCCAATCAGCCATAAATTTCACTCAAATTATTCCAACCGTAAAAGACCGTTTCATATTCGACATTTGCCAAAGAATGTTTTCCCTGACCAACGATTTGTCCGCCCATTTTTTTATAAAAGGATTTATATGGGCTAGCTTTTAATGCTTCCAAAGACATCGAATTTATTTTGTCGGCAATCATTTCTTTCTGACAAAGCCTGAAAAGGTTTTCACCGATTCTTTTTCTTTGCCATTCGGGAAGTAGATAAATCGCGTAAAGTTCTCCTTCAAATGTGGACTCGTTCTCGCGCGACTTGCCAAAATCCGCAAATCCAACAACTCCGTCTCTGATGGTTTCGGCAACAAACATTTTATAATTCGCTTCGCCGAATCCTTGCTGAAATGCTTTTTCTCGTTTTTCAATCGATAAGTTATTCAGAAATTCCTGCGCTACGATTCCGGCGAAAGATTTGCGCCAAGATTCGATATGAACCTTCGCAACGGCGAGCGCGTCTGTTACGTTTGCTCTTCGATATATGATTTTTTCCTGTTCGAGAATTTGTCTGACCCGCTCAAAATCTTCTTTCGTGTCAACACCGACTGAACTTTCCGCCACTTCAATGACTTTTATTTTCGCACCGGTTTCCAATGCTCGAAGCTGTTCGAGCATTTCAGTTTTTTCCAAATTTGTTTGCTTTAGACGCGTATATTTTAACAAAAATTCCCGACGATAAACATAAAGTCCCGTGTGTTTGCGAAAAGACGAAAGTAAATCTTTCTCCTGTCGCAAAGCCTCTTCAAGCGTCCCGTATTTTCTGGATGCTTCCCGGGGAAATGGAATCGGCGAGCGCGAGAAGTAAAGTGCAAAATCGTTTTCGTCACTGACAACTTTGACAACATCAGAACTTAAAACATCTTCCGGGTTGTAGATTCGTTCGCACGTCGTTGCCATCTCAATCGAGTCGTTTTGCAAAATCGCCTCAACCGCTTTTTCGATTGTTGTGGGCGAAATCAAAGGTTCGTCGCCCTGCACATTGACGATGATTGAATTTTGGGAAAGATTTTCGGCAACTTCAGCGATTCTGTCCGAACCGTTTTTGTGATTCGTTGACGTCAAGACCACTTCGTTTCCACTGTCCTTAACAACATTCAGAATTTTTTCGTCATCGGTGGCAACAATTACGCGATCGATATTTCGCGCTTTCCTCGCCTGTTCAACTGTCCAAATAATTAGAGGTTTTCCGGCTAGAGGCAAAAGGAGTTTGCTTTCCAGACGTGTCGAAGAAAGGCGCGCCGGAATGATTGCAATAACATTTTGTTGATGATTTTCTGCCGTGTGTGTCACGGGATTTTAGGTTAGCAGAAAAAGTTCCAAGTTCCAAGTTTTTGATTTCAGATTGTGAAATTTATTAAACTTGAAACTTGGAACTTGGAATTAATTTAGCTAAACTTTTTTTCGTGAATATTTTTAACGAAGAACCGACAGAAAAATTTTCCGAGTTTGGGGCGCCGGAAATTACTTTACCGGAAGAGCCGGCGCCAAACAATCCGCCTTGGAGCAGCATTGTCGCTTTTGGTGTTTGGTTGGCAAGCGTCGCATTCGTGGTCTTGATTCCTAATCTCTTTATTCTACCTTATGTTGCAAAACAAAATATTGACTTTTTAGACAGAGAAAAATTACTTGAATTCGTTACTACTGATAAAACAGCCGTATTATTACAAGTTTCTGCGATAGTCTTGGCACATCTCTTAACAATCGCCTTGGCGTGGTTTATTATTACAAAGTTCAATAAGTTTTCTTTTCGTCAAGTGCTTGGTTGGCGTTGGGGCGGATTTACTTTTTGGAAATGTGTTTTAATTACCGGCAGCTTTTTTGCCCTTGCCGGTATCACCTCTTATTTCATTCCCGAACAGGACAACGACCTTTTAAAGATTATTCGCAGCTCGCGCGAGGCGCTTTATCTAGTTGCTTTTCTAGCAACTTTTACTGCTCCGCTGGTGGAAGAAGTCATTTATAGGGGAATTTTGTATTCAGCTTTTCAAAAAACTTTTGGAGTCGGTTTGGCAATTTTATTTGTCACGATTGTTTTCGCGGGTGTCCACATTCCGCAGTATTATCCGAGTTACTCAACAATTTTTTTAATTTGTCTGCTTAGTTTAGTTTTAACTTTAATTCGTGTGTGGACGGGAAACCTTCTTCCTTGTATCGTTTTGCATACCATTTTCAACGGCATCCAATCGCTTGTACTTGTTCTGCAAACTTTCCTGCCACAACAAAACAGTGATTCTACATCTGAACCGTTTGCTTTTTTTATTCATCTAATAAATTAAAAAAAGGCAGGAGGGAATTTTTATTCCCTCCTGCCTTCAAAAATCAATTTACAAAAATTATTGTGGAGTTTTTATACCACCTTTATTAATTGGCATACTCGTAGAAGGAATATAAACAGGTGCCGACGATTGTCTGTTTGGAATAGAAAATGACGGAGAAAATTCGGTGTTTTGTTCCACCGGATAAGTTCTAGTCTCTCTCTGTATTCTATGAAATGGCGGGGACGCATCACTCGAAGCTTCCCCGCCTGGAGTTCCTATACCCAGATTTTTGGTAATCAATGTACGACCGCCGCCGTTGTTAACAATTGGAGTAGGCTGCTGATAGATGTAAGTAGGAAGACGGTAATGCCAAATGTCGCGCCCAAAACCATATCCATAGGGTGAGCTCCAGCCGTAACCAAACGGTAAGAAGCAATAACTTGATGAAAAGGAATCGCGAACCCAAAGTCCGTATGAATCATAGAGACTCCAGCCTCTTCTGTTAAAAGAACTGAGCAAACTATTTCTGATGTCTCTGCTTTGTTGGAGGCGTGAATTAACCTTTGCCAATTCCTTAGCGCGAACTTTGCTCCAGGTTTCGAGAGCATCTTTTTCATCCCGGTCAAATTTTACAACTTCAACTTGCCCGCCATCAATAATTGCCGCGCGTCCGCCTTTGATTTCCGTCGAATCAAAGTTGTCAATTTGAACCTTACCTTTCCAGACTCCAACTCTACCCGCTCCGTCATTCGCCACATCTATCCGGTAAACACCGGATTTGACAACGAAAAAACGACCTTTTGGAGTGTTAACGGCGACCTTAAACTCATCCGTGGTGATAGCTTCAATCATCGCACTACCGCGCGATATGTTCAGCTGCAAATCATCGAGCGATGTTGTTTCAAATTCAAAATTCGTATTTTCCGCCAAACGAATATAAGAACCCGGATTCAGCAAAATTTCCGCTTTGCCGTTAATTCCGGTAGAAATCTTATCGCCAACTTCCACTGTGTCGCTTTTCAGCAGCAAGCCGCTTCTGCCGTTTGCTCTGGCGTTGCTGACTTTGCCTTCGACATAATTAACGCCGCCGGCTTTTGCCGAAATAACGTATAAATTTTTGACAGATGAATCCTGTACTTTAACCTGGGCGTCACCAAATGTTGAAAGCAGAACCATTACTACACAAACCGTAAAAACGGATAAAAGATTTTTGCTCAACTTTTTTCTCCTTATAGAAAATTACTTGTATCAACAACCTTACACGATTAAAGACAATTACTCAATGTTTTTTTGAGATGTTAGATTTTATTTTATGGTTGGAATATATCGCAAAAATAAGGAACAACTATTCGAGTTACAAATCAATCATAAGAGTTGCCTGACTGAAATGCCGGGCAGCTTTTACAAGTGGGAAAAATTATGGCTACATTTCACGATCCGATAAGATGTTTTGCTCCTCTCGAAATTATCGAAAGACTGCTTGAAATACGCGTAGAATTAGGATACGAAAAAGTTCTTTATGTAGATAGATCTGTCGATTTAGTTGAATTCCTTGATGCTTACGGCTTTGATGTCTATGCTTTTTCAAGCAAGAATGAAAAAATAAATTACGGAGATTATCGTGCGCCGATTGTGCCGGGCGGCGATAACGTTCACTGCTCTGTGACGGCACATTAAAGTTTTAACGAGTCCCCAGAACAAAAAAAACGCGCAAGGTAATTTTTAATTAAAAGCCTTCCGCTTTTTTACTTTTTATACTGCCTTGACGATAAAAAGTGTTCCGTCGTCGTCCAAAAATTTTCGCTCGGTAAAATCCGCGACACCTTTACGAATAAAATCAATTAATTCTTTGGCGGGCAAATCTATTCCTTCCAGCACGCGCTTGGCAAAACGCTCCTGTCCGTATTCTTCACCGTTTTCATTTGCGCTTTCAGTGACGCCGTCGGTGTAAAGAACTAATAATTGATTGTTATCGAATTTTATAAAGTGCTGGTGGTAATGCGTATTTTGAAACATTCCGAGCGGCAAATCACCGTATTCGACAAATCTGTATTCACCGTTTGGTTTGATCAAAAGAGGCGGATTGTGTCCGGCATTTGAATAAACAAAAGTTTTGTTGGTCGCGTCCAAAATGCCGTAAATTGCCGTTACAAACTGATTATCTTCAACCGAATCCCACAACAAGTTACCGACTTTTGACAAAGCGATGTGCGGGGCATAACCGATTTGAACGCCTGATCGCAGAGAAGCGCGTAGGAAAGACATCAAAAGCGCAGCCGGAATGCCCTTCCCAACGGCATCGGCGACGACAATTCCGATCTGGTCTTCAGACATTTTGACCCAATCATAATAATCACCGGAAACTTCTTCGGTCGGAAAAATATACGCGCTGATGTCAAAACCCAAAACTTTCGGATCGGACGCGGGAAGAAGTTCGAGTTGGACCTGGCGGGCAATTTCAAGCTGGGCTTGCAGCCGTTTTTTCTCAATCAATTGGTCGTGAAGCTCAACTTTTTCGATAATAATCGCAACTTGCGACGCAAGCAGTTGAAGCACGGATAAATCATCCTGATTATATGCGTCGAGTTTATCGCTTTCGAGGTCAAAAACACCGATCACCTCGTCGTTTGAAATAATCGGCGCGACCATTTCCGATTTTGTTTGCGTTCGAGCGGCAAAGTAGCGCGGGTCCTGGCTGACATCGGGCGAAATTAATGGTTTGCCCGTTTGAGCTACATAACCGATGAATCCTTCTCCAAGTTTCAGAAGAGGTTCGATCATCTCCGAACTCAGAAGGTAACCGCGAATTGCCCTCGACTTAAAAATATAATGTGTTTCGGCATTTTTCACCGAAGATTCAATCAGATAAATTCCTGCCGCGTCGTATCGAATAAGCGAGCCGAGCGTATCCATCACAAGCGTTAAAACCTCATCCAAATCAAGCGAACGGCTGATTGTTTTAGTAATGTCGAGCAGCATCCGCAACTTGTCCACCGTCGAAAGTTTCGGGTCGGGCAAAGAAGGTTTATCAATTGTTTGAATCGGTTCGGTCATTTTATATAATGGTGAAAAGTAAGCGATAAATATTTTCTGTTTGAAAATTACAACTACTATTTAACCCACTTTTCATTTACCATTCACCATTTTGCATTACGCAATTTTTATATTTTTCCCAAAGGCGCGAAATTTTCATCCGATATTCGATTAGCTCGCGGCTGACGTTGAAGTGCCTTGCAATATCACGTGAAGTCTTTCCCTGCTCGACAAGGCGGCGCAACGCCGAATAAGGCACAAGCGCCGCCGCGCCAACCGAATACGCCGCTTCCTCGTCATCTTCACGATAATCCCGCGCAATCGGCTTGCCGAATTTGTTAGTATTTTCAATTGCCAGACGGGTCGGTTTATGACCGAGAAAAACGTGGCTGACTTCTTCCATCAAAGTTGCGTTTTGACGATTTTCGCCGTGCGTCGGATTTAGGACAATGAGCTTTCTGCCATCGTGCAGCGTTTGTGAACACGCGCCGCCCGACCATTTGTCTCTGCCTTCGCCAAGCAAATGCGCTTTTGTTTCTTCACTCAAAAAAGGTTCAATCTGTTCAAACGACACAACCAGCAGTTTGGCGTAGCGCGCCAGTTCAAACGGATTAAGCGGTTCATCATCGCGCCGCAAACCGGCAAAATCACGCAATCCAAGCGCCCGAATTTCATACTGTCTGCCTTTTTGTGTCGGTGGTAAATTTTCAGTATCCACAGGCTAGATTATACAATAGATTATTGAATGAATAATGAATAAAATAGAAATCAGCAGAAGCGCGAGTAAGCACTGGATTTCTTAACTGCTAACTGCCTTCCGATACTTTGTTACTCGTCTCTTGCTTCTCTACCTAAAATTTTTAATATTTCGTCTCCGTATTTCTGAGCCCGTTTTTCGCCGAAGCCTTTGATTTGCAAAAGGTCTGCCGGAGATTTAACGAGCAAAGCCGCAATCTGCACGAGCGATTCGTTATGAGCAATCATATACGGCGCAAGTCCATCCTGCGCGGCGCGGTCGTTACGCCATTTTTTCAGGGCATTAAAATCGTTTTCCTGTTCGGCGGTTAAAACAATCGGTTCAGGCGCAGGCTTTTCTATTTTTTCGGGTTTATCAATTGGAGAAACGAGTGGTCTATCGGTAAGTGGTGAGATGAAACTGCGGGTTTTTTCAATTTTTGCAACAGATTGTTTTTCGTCTTCGTAAAAAGCCAAGACCGACCAGAAATGCCCATCCTCACTGATGACCGATGCGAAAACTTGTTTCAGTTCGATGCCTTCGAGAAACTCATTGAGTTTAAGTTCGTCAGATTCGTTTTGCGGATAAATTTTAAAAACTTTGCATTTCATTTTTGGATTTTTAGTTCAAATAATTTTTTAATCGCAAATCGAAAATCGCAAATAACTACACTTCTTTATATTCCGAATCAACATCTTCGCTCGACAGCGCAATGCGATAATTTTTTGATTGCTTTTGTTTGGTAATTAGCAAATCATCTTTTGTTTTGAGCAAATCCGAGCGATTATAAACCGAAATTTCAAAATTGTAACCGTGCGTAATGGCGTCTTTCGGACACGCTTCAACGCAGTAGCCGCAGAAGATACAGCGTCCGTAATCAATGTTATAAACGCGCGCAAAGCGTTCGTCCCGCCCGATACGCTCTTCATAAGGTCTGGGGTCATCTTCGGCTTCGATATAAATGCAGTCGGACGGACACGCCGCCGCGCACAAATAACACGCCACGCACTTTTCCTTACCCATTTCGTCAACGTGAAGCAGGTGCATTCCGCGGTAACGCGGCTGCACGGTAATCGGAACATCCGGGTACTGCACCGTCCAGCTCTGCTTTGGAAGCTGGGAAATTGTCGTCTTCATTCCCAGTATAATCGCTTTGGTTGATTGAATTACGTCGCTGATAATTGACATTTTTTCCTCTGATTAAATAATAAAAATGACTAAATGATAAAAAGTTTTGTTGATTATAACTTGGAAAGCCCGCTTCTGTGCAAAGCGAAGCGGGCTTTGTTTTTTTGCTTTTCTCAAAATGAATTTGTGTATTAATTAAAAATTCCTAAAAAGATTTGCAAAACAACGAAGATAATTCCTATTACCGTTGTAATTCCGCCGATTATCATTCCGGCGAGCGCCATACCGCGTCCGCCGTACTCAGACGGATTTTCATCAGCTTTTTTCTTTGCAAGAAATCCTGTAATCAACGCGCCGAGACCAAGGACAACCGCTCCACAGCAGACAATGCTCAAAATACCCGTTACCAATGAAACTATTGCTAAAGTTTGGTCTTGACCTTTAGCCATCTGCGGCGGCTCAAACGGCGTATTTGCGCCGAACCCCTGCTCTTGCCAATTAGAGACAGGCGCGGCGGACACCGGCGACCAATCTCCCTGCTGCATTGGCGGATTATAAGGTTCGGACGAATTGCCGAAAGGCATTTGCGGTTGACCGAATGGAGTTTGATTAAAGGAATTCTGCTGTCCGCCAAATTCCGGCTCGGGTTCTTTGTAAGACGGCGGCTCAAAGCCCGACGGCGTGGGATTTTCAAAAGGCGAAGGAATCGGCGCCGAGTTCTGGATTGGAGGATTATTCGGTAAAGGTTTTGCATCGTAACCGGATGAATAATTTTCCGGGATACTTTTTGAATCTAAAACTAAAGTCGACTGACTCAAATTATCTTCTTCCTGCTTGGATGAACTATTTGGCACACCCGATTCTTGTGAAGATAAATCGCCAAAACTCGGCGGACTCAAACTTGGTTCGCTAAACTTCGGAAGTTCCGACGGCGATTGCGTCGAATCGCTTGAACTGTCAACTTTCGGCTTACCTGAAGACACAACATCATTAAAGGGTGAAGGTGGCGGAACATTCGAAAGCGAATCATCGTTTGCATCGCTCATCTTTGTTTCTGCCTCAAAATCACTTTGATTTGAAACAACCATCTTAAACGGGTCGGAGGATTGAACATCTTCCGTCGCTTCAACCAGAAGCGTTCCGTCCGTCTGGCAAAATCGCATTCCGTCGTTAAAAGTTTTTCCGCAAGTCGGGCATTTTTTCATTTGTTTTTTCTGTCCTCAAAAGGAGATGTCAGATGCTAAATATTAAATACCGGTAAAGACTAACTTCTGACATCTCCAAGATTTATACCTTGCCGCTTAAACTAATTCAAGTTTGCTGAAGAAATATGCAATTTCTACCGCCGCATTTTCTTCCGAATCCGAACCGTGAACGGCGTTTTCGCCGATTGAAGTCGCAAACTCTTTCCGCAAAGTTCCCTCCGCAGCTTCCGCCGGATTGGTCGCGCCCATCAAATCGCGCCACGCTTTGACGGCGT
>JALZOH010000016.1:0-3212 GCA_030857305.1 Acidobacteriota bacterium | reverse complement strand
CTTTTTCAAGCGCCAGAACAACGCACGCTCCGCTCGACATAAATTCCGTTAGTTCGCCGAAAAACGGACGTTCCGCGTGAACGGCATAAAAACCTTCAGCCTGTTTTTTCGACATCTCGACGAGTTTCATTCCGCGAATCTTAAAACCCGCGTCAACGATTTTTTGTGTGATAGCTCCGAATTTACCGTTTTTCACGGCATCCGGTTTGATAATTCCAAATGTTAAATTGCTCATTATTTATTATTTTTCCTTTGTATATTTTTTCTTTTAGATTTTGAATCAGTAGATTTATTATTATTTAGCAAATGTTCATAATCATCTCTAAACTTTTTACCTGTTCTTAAAGTTATATCAAGTGTAATTTCTTTGGCTAACGGCACTTCGTAATTTTCAATTTTATACATTTCGTAAAGCTGGCTTTTTTTATAGTTAACTTCTAATAGAGTAAGTACCAGGCAAAATTTGTGTTCGATACGGTCCGTATCTAGGTTGAAAAGTAAATCCTTTTCCGTTCACACTTTTGATGGTGATCCATACATCAGTTATTATCCCGCCTGCTTGATTGAAAATAGTTCCCTTGAGAGTAGTTGGTCTGCCAACACTGTGCGCATTTACGACAAAGGACAATCACAAAATCAAAACTAAAATCTGCAAAACTTTCATATTTGCCTCATTGAAATAATTCTTTCAACTCCAGTGTAATGCGCGTCGGCTTCAATGTTTCACGGTCAATCAAACACCAGACGCTTCGCGCTTTGACCAATAAATCTTCGCCGCGCGTAATTTCCGTCAACCTTTCCCAACTTATTCGCGTCGGTTCGCCAACCCAAGTTGTTGCCGTTACTTCTTCATTTTCAAACGCCTGTTTTTTATAATCAATTTCGTGGCGCAAAACAATCCACGTATATTTGGCGCGGATTTCTTCCGGCGCAACCGAAAACCAATGCGCGACGGCAACATCTTGAATCCATCGCACAAAAGCGACATTGTTGACGTGACCTTGTTCGTCAATATCTTCAGCGGACACGCGAGAAGAATGCGAAAACTTCATTGCAGATTGATTATTTAAAGCATCGACCGTCGAGCTTCGGCTGTCATACTTTTTATGATTTATTTAGCATTCGGTATTTCTTCCAGCCGTAAAAAGCAATTGCGATACCCGCGACAAGTTGGGCAACAACCAGAAAATCTCTCAGTGAAGAACTTTTATATGTTGCGCCGCCGATAAAATAATGAGTCGCCTGACCAGCCATAGACGAACCGGCGAATAGGAGAAAGAACCAGAACCATTTGTTGTTTTCCATATTCAAAAACTCCTTCGACAATTTAATCATTAAATCAAGCCGCTTTTTTTGAGCCGAGAACTTCCTGAATTGCTTTGCCAATGTCAGCGGGCGACTCGACGACGCGGATTCCCGCTTCGTTGAGCGCCTTCATTTTCTCGGCGGCAGTTCCCTTTCCGCCGGAAATAATCGCGCCCGCGTGTCCCATACGGCGTCCGGGCGGCGCGGTTTGTCCAGCGATGAAGGCAACAATCGGTTTTGTGACATTTTCTTTGGCAAATTCTGCCGCGTCTTCTTCGGCTGTTCCACCGATCTCGCCAATCATGACAATCGCGTCGGTCTCGTCGTCCGCTTGAAATAATCTAAGCGCGTCGGTGTGATTCGTGCCGATAATCGGATCGCCGCCGATGCCGATTGCCGTTGATTGTCCGAGTCCGAGTGCGGTTAGTTGTCCGACGGCTTCGTAAGTTAAAGTTCCAGAGCGCGACACCACGCCGATTCTGCCTTCTTTGTGAATATGACCGGGCATAATTCCTATTTTACATTTACCGGGCGAGATCACGCCGGGGCAATTCGGACCAATCATTCTGGTTTGCCTGCCCATCAAAAACCGTTTCACTTTTACCATATCCACGACCGGAATACCTTCTGTAATACAAACGACGAGCGGCAATTCCGCGGCGGTTGCTTCCATAATTGCGTCAGCGGCAAACGGCGGCGGAACATAAATTACCGAAGCATTGGCGCCAGTTTCCCTGACGGCTTCGGCAACCGTATTAAAGACCGGCACGCCTTCGTGCGTTGTGCCGCCTTTGCCGGGCGTTACGCCGCCGATAATGCGGGTGCCGTATTCAATCATCTGTTTGGTATGAAATGTTCCTTCTTTTCCGGTGATGCCCTGCACAATCAGGCGCGTGTCTTTATTTACTAAAACGCTCAAAATCGTTTCTCCTCAAAAAAATATTGGCTAAATAAAACAAAGCCAAAGTATAACATTTTTGCAGTATTTGGAAATCCGGCTCTGGAAACTTTTGCTGAACATTATTTTTGAAACTGACGTAAGTTGGTTGAGCGTTCTTTTTCTTTTAAGCTCTCAATAAAAAATTTATGCGACAGGTTTACACATTTTACGCGGACGCATTTTGGATTGCGCTTAAATCAATTTTAGAACACAAGCTGCGCGCTTTTTTAACGCTGCTCGGCGTGATAATCGGCGTTTCGGCGGTGGTTGTCGTCGGCGCTTCGATTAGCGGTTTGAATTCGTATGTGACGGAAAAAGTTTCAAAAGTCCTTGGCGCAAACCACTTTATGATTACCAGAATGGCAGCGACGAGCAGACTCGACGACGACGAATACGAGCGGCGCAACCGGCGCAACAAAAATGTCACATGGGAAGAATACGAATATGTTAAAGCCAACTGCCGAAACTGCACGGAAGTCGGAGCGCAAAATAATAGTGGGGCGGACATCAATCAAGACGGCATCGAAATGCCCGCCGTGCGCATTCTCGGCGTGACGGCAAATATGAGCGAAATTGAAGATAAGACAATTACCGAAGGTCGTTTTTTGATTAATGAAGAAGTCGCACGCTCGGCAAAAGTCTGCGTTCTCGGCACAGACCTGAAAGAAAAGTTTTTCCCCGCTCAAAATCCGCTCGGTCAGAGTTTGAAGGTTAACGGGATTCCGCTTCAAATTGTCGGAGTCGAAGAAAAACGCGGCGCGATGTTTGGCGATTCTCTTGATCGAAACATCTACATTCCCGTGACCCTGCATTTGCAAATGTTCGGGCGCGGCAACGGCGTTCAGGTTCACGGAAAATCTGCTGAACGTGAAACTTTACTCACGGCAATCGAAGACGCGCAAACAAATCTCCGAAACAAACGCAAACTTATCGGCAGCGAAGAAGATACGTTCAGCGTGGTTAATAC
>JALZOH010000275.1:3911-4201 GCA_030857305.1 Acidobacteriota bacterium | reverse complement strand
CTTGCGGAATCGGTTGACCGATTTTGTATTTTCCTGTCAAAACACCTTGTCCGAGCGGCGACCAGACGATTTGACCGATACCGTTGTCAGCGCACAACGGAAAAATCTCAGCTTCCGGCTCGCGCCACAACATCGAATACTGCGGCTGGCTCGACACGAATTTCTCCATTCCGGTCATTTCTACGGCAGTTTTGATCTGCGCCGCGTTCCACTCGCTGAAACCGATATAACGCGCTTTGCCTTCCTGCACGACTTCCGTCAAAGCAATCATAGTTTCCTCGAGCAGCGTA
>JALZOH010000275.1:0-3901 GCA_030857305.1 Acidobacteriota bacterium | reverse complement strand
GGTCATCGGAAAATAAAGTTTGGTCGCCAAAATATAAGAATCGCGCGGACGATTCTCTAAAACTTCGCCGAGAAAAGTTTCCGCCGCGCCTTTCCCGTAAACATTCGCCGTGTCGATAAAATTGATGCCGACTTCAAACGCCTTTTCAACACACGCCGCGGCTTTTTCGCGTTCAACGCCTCCCGAATACGTTAGCCACGAACCCAAACTAATTTCTGAAACTTGCAAATCGCTGTCGCCCAATTGCCGATATTTCATAAAGTAATTCCTTTGCTATAAATTTCTAACTAATTATTTTTAAGCGGAAGTTTCCAAAGCCCTCTGTCTGCTATAATCCACAAAGAGTCACCGTCCCAAGCTAAGCTAATTCCATACTTAATTTCGTTTAATTGGTATTGGGAAACTACATTGCCGTTAGAAGTATCAATTTTTGAAAGCTGATTGCCTTTGATATCCCAAAGACTTTCTCCGTCGTAAGTCAATCCCCGCGCTCCGGCATTTCTCTGTCCCGGCGGCAGAGGATATTCCGCGATTACTTTTCCCGTTTCAGATTCGATTTTTAATAAAACCTGCGTTTCGGCATTAGTTAAGGCATATTTATACCAATGCCAGGCAATCCACAAATAAGTTCCGTCAAAAGCCATTCCCGCATATGTTTGGCTCGCCGTATTGTCATCACGATGTTTGCGTTGAAAATTATTCGCCACTTTCCAAGTTTTCATATCAACACTTCCAAATGAATAACCGTGACCGCTGCCAAGCCACAATTTTTCGTTAGCGAAAGTCATTCCGCCCACATCATTATACCTTCCGGCTATTTCCCGAATAGCTTTGTAATGTTCTCCCGAATCGCTCAACTCCCATTTGTTGTCTTCGAGATTAAAAATAGCGTAACGTCCTTTATCGTGAGAACTTATCGCCCAGATTTTTCCTTCGTTGTAAGCTATCGCCGAAATACCACGTATTTCGGACGGAGTTTTAGCAACCAATTTCAGTTCACTGATAATCGGTTGCTTTTGCGCTTTAACAACAAAAGACAAAATCGTAAAAATGCTGATTAGCAAAATCACATTAGCTTTTTTCATAATTTTTCTCCCGATCAAAATTAAATTTAGGGTTGAAAATTGTTTCACTTGCATTCAACCGTGTCGAGCAGTTTTGACGCAATGTCGTAAACCACGCGATTTACGCTGCCGGAAGCGGACCTGCCGCGACTAGTTTTTTGCGACTCGAATCAACCGTCAAATTCAAACCTTCGAGCGTGCGCGCGCCGAGCAGAAGCAAATCGCCTTTTTCGGCAAACACTACTTCGTCAACAGTAAAAAATTTGTCGTAGCGAATAATGGCAAACCCGACGCTGCGCGTAATTTTTTGTCCGTTTGCCATCACAAACATCAAATCTTTTTTCTCGCGTTCAATACCGAGTTCTTCAAGCGTTTTTGATAAGACCCAAGTATACTCGCTTCCCGTGTCAACCAGCATTTTCGGGATTATCGCTGCTTTTTGACGATTAGTTATATTTTCGACTTTGCATTTAATCTTAAAAGTTCCCATAGCAAAATTATAAATCCAAAATCGCAAATCTAAAATCCAAAATCAAATCATTCCCACTCAATCGTGCCAGGCGGCTTTGACGTAATGTCATAAACCACCCGATTTATGCCGCGCACTTCTGCCGTTATTCGGGAGGAAACTTTTGCCAGAAATTCAAACGGCAGACGCGCCCAATCTGCCGTCATTCCGTCGGTTGAAGTTATCGCCCGCAACGCGACGACTTTTTCATATGTGCGAAAATCGCCCATCACGCCGACGGTTTCGAGTGGAAGAAGGACGGGAAACGCTTGCCAGACTTCGTTGTAGAGATTTTGTTTTTTGAGTTCGTCGTCGAAAACGCGGTTGACGGCTTGCAAAAGTTTTACTTTTTCTTCGGTTACATCGCCCAAAATCCGCACCGCCATTCCGGGACCGGGAAACGGATGACGCTGCAAAATCTCGTCGGGTATTCCTAAATCTTTGCCGATTAAGCGCACTTCGTCTTTGAAAAGTTCACGTAGCGGTTCAATCAAATTCAGATTCATCTTTTCAGGAAGCCCGCCGACGTTGTGATGCGATTTTATCGTTACGGACGCGCCACGCAGCGAGACCGATTCGATAACGTCCGGGTAAAGCGTGCCTTGAACCAGATATTTTACATCACCGATTCTTCTGGCTTCCTGGTCGAAGACTTCGATAAATTTGCGCCCGATGTTTTTGCGTTTCGTTTCGGGCTCGGTAATATTCTTTAAAACTTCATAAAAATCTTGTGAAGCGTTAACGCCGCGCACATTCAAATGCAAATTTTGCTTGTAAAGTTCGAGCGTCGTTTCAAATTCGTCGGCGCGAAGCAAACCGTTATCGACAAAAATACACGTTTGCCGTCTCCCGATTGCTTCGTGAACCAAAACAGCGGCAACCGTCGAATCAACACCACCGCTCAAACCGCACACGACATTTCCAGCTTCGCCGACAGTTTGACGGATTTTTTCGATTTCCTCTTTGATAAAACTTGCCGCCGTCCAATCGCCTTTGCATTGGCAAACGTCAAATAAGAAGTTCCGTAAAATCTCTTTGCCCTGCGGCGTATGTATTACTTCCGGGTGAAACTGAAGCCCGAAAATTTGTTTTTCCGCATTTTCAATTGCCGTAACTGCGCCGTCGCTTGAACCGACAATCTTAAAGCCTTTCGGAACAGCGACAACGTGGTCGCCGTGGCTCATCCAAACGTCTAATTCATTTGGAAGTTCACGGAAAAGTTTTGCATTTCGATTGATGATTTTTAGTTTTGCGTGTCCGTACTCGCGTTTTTCGGAAGGTTGAACTTCGCCGTCTAAACCTTTTACCAAAAGCTGCATTCCGTAGCAAATTCCCAAAACCGGCGCATTTATTTTTGCATAAAAATCGTCATCAATTTTCGGCGCGTCCGTTTCGTAAACGGAGTTCGGTCCCCCGGAAAGAATCACGCCTTTCGGTTTTCTCTCGATGATTTTTTCGAGTGGATAATGAAACGGCTGAATTTCGCAATAAACGCCTTGCTCGCGCACGCGCCGCGCGATAAGTTGCGTGTATTGCGAGCCAAAATCAAGAATTAAGACGACTTCGTGTTGAATGGACAAAGAAATATCTCCGAGAAAGTATTTTTTCAATCTTAGACCCAAAATTATAAATCACAAATTAACCTACTTCTGAAAAATCTATTGCGATTCTGATGTAGTGTCCTAATTCTATATTGCTGAGTAAAATTTCCAAATTAACTTTAAAAACCGGGACGATATTTTAATCATTAAGGACGGATTCAAAAAAGCCGACCGCGTATCACTTTTGAAAATGGTTTTTTAATCGATTTTCCGTATAATTACTAGCAATACTTCTTTACTTGATTAAGAAAGGGATTATATGAAAAATATTAAGTTTATTCTTTTAGTTGCTGCCTTCATATTACTCAATTTTGATTCAGTCTTAGGCTGCGTTTGTGTTCCGACAACTACGCTTCAGAAAATTGAACAAGCTCAATCCGTATTTTCCGGTAAAGTCATTGGGCGAACAGCGACTAAAATACGATTCAAAGTTCAGATGTGGTGGAAGGGCGCTCGTTACTCCGAAATTTCGCTATATTCAGACAGTAAAGTTATTACCAGCTGTGATATATCGTTCAAAAGCGGTGAAACGTACTTGATATATGCTTTCACTTCTAGTCCCGGAAATAAACTTGAAACTAATTTATGTGCCGGAACAAAAAAATTAACGTCAGCCGATGAGGATTTAAAAATACTTGGTAGAGGAAAGCCGCCAACTCGTAAAATGCCCCGAATTCGGAAAAGGCGAGGCAGTTAGACAAAATGTTTTTTTCTGATTACCTATAAAC
>JALZOH010000015.1 GCA_030857305.1 Acidobacteriota bacterium | reverse complement strand
GTGCGTACACAGCGTGTTTTTCTTCGAGTTCCTGTAAAGTTTCCAAACGATTTTTTTTGCGGGAGAATTCTTCACGAACACTCGACAAAGCCTTCTCCTTTTCGTGCAGATTGTTTCGTGCGACACCCGTTTCATCAATGATTTGCTGTTTTTCAACGTACAGTAGCTCCAATTTTTCGCGCTCTCCGGCTAAAGTTTTTTCGAGTATTTCGGCGGCATTTTTGTGTTCAGCGTACGCTTCTTCGGCCCGCTCCCCTTCACGGCGCAAACCGATGACACGCTCGTTTAACCTTTCAGACGTATTCTTGAGCTGTCGTACAATTCCCATAAGGCGTTCAAATACCAACGTGTGCTGCAAAACGTCGGCGCGAATCCTCTCGAGCGCAGTTTCCGTCTGATTTAGTTCGCCCAGTTTAGCTTGATATTTATTTTCTGCGCTTCGTAAATCCAGTTCGTGTTTTTCGGCTTCGGCGCGTTCTTTTTGTTCTTCGTTGTGAAGACGTTGGAGCTCATTTTTAATTAATTTCAAACGCTGTTCGGCAGTTTTAGCCTCGCTTTCTAAGATGATGCGGCGCTGGTTAAGATTATTAATTTGTTCGGTTTGATAACGAATCTCCCGCAAATTTCGATCTCTTTCAAGAGCATTTTCAGAGTGGCGCGCGCGAAGCAAAGACAAATTTTCTTCCGCCTCACGCGCTTTTTGCGTTGCTTCACGAAAAGTCTCGTCTTTTTCCGTCACTTCCCAAAAGACTCTGCGTTCGGCGGCAACGGCTTTTTTAAGATTTTCTTCGAGTTCGGCAATTTGTTCGGATAATTGTCTGCCTTCCGCCGCGTATATTTCTCTTAAACTCATACGGAATTCTGCGCGTAAGGTTTTATAACGCTGAGTTTTTACCGCTTGTCGACGTAAATTATTTGTTTGTTTTTCGATTTCCGAAACAATGTCGGAAATTCTGCTCAAATTTATTTTCGCCGCTTCCAGACGAGCTTCGGCAGCGCGCTGCCTGGTGCGAAATTTGGAAACACCGGCGGCTTCTTCAATCAAGTTGCGACGGTCGCTCGGTTTGGAAGATAAAATTTGCCCGATTTTTCCCTGCTCAATCAAAGCGTAATGCGAACCGGAAAGTCCTGTTCCAGCAAATAAATCTTGGATGTCGCGCAGGCGACAGCTTTTTCCATTAATCAAATATTCGCTCTCGCCGGAGAGATAAAGCCGACGCGCCACCGAGACGGCTTCGCCCGGCACAAAATCAAGCGCAAAACTGCGCGAACGCCAATGTCTCTTAGTTTTAATTTTTGTTTGAATTGTCTGGACTGAACCGACTTGAGCGGCTTTCAAGTTTTCGGTTTTAACTTCTTCAAGAAAGTTATTTTCGGAGCTTTCAAATTCGGCATCGGTGCTCTCAAAGTCTGTTAAATCGACAACTTTTTTGTCAATTTCATTGATTGTTTGATCAATATCTTCGAGTTCGTTTTTTTCTGTATCAAACGAGGATTCATCGCGCACAAGATGAAGCACAACTTCCGCCATTCCCGAAGGTTTGCGCCTGTTTGTCCCTTGAAACACAACATCTTTCATTTCATCGCCACGTAAAGATTTCGCCTTTTGCTCGCCTAAAACCCACGCGATAGAATCTGAAACGTTCGACTTTCCACAACCGTTTGGACCAACGACAGCCGTAATTCCGCTGCCCGTAAAAATTATTTCCGTGTAATCGGCGAATGACTTAAATCCTGTAATTTCGAGCCGTTGAAGTTTGAACATCTTAAAAATAAAAAGGCGAAACAGCTTTTTTTGGAAAGCGATTCCACCGAAAGGTTTATATTACGATTTGACTTTAGAAATCAAGCCTTATTCCGAGGCGAATCGTGCGCGGTCGCATCGTGCGCGACGGAACAAAAAATTCTTGCTCGAAACTGGCAATTTGTTCAGCATTATCGAGCGGATTAAAATTTATAAATTCTGAGCCGAAAGTAAATACGGTTGCATTCAACACATTACCTATCTCAACATTCGGGCGCAAGCGCAAGCGTTTCGTAAAACGAAATGTGCGGCTGATATTCATATCAAACTGGAAAAGATTCGGTCCGATTCCGGCATTGCGTGGAAGGTTTCCCGAACTGCCAATCGGAGCGAATGTAAATTGATTGAAAAGAGCTTGCGGAAAAGGCGCGCCGCGGTTACGAAAGCGAAGTTCATTTAGATTGCCGCTAAAATTCGGGCGGTCGGTGGAAACTTCATCAAGGTTGCGGTCATTTACCAACTCAGTGCCGTTTGAAATATTAAATGGCGCGCTTGAACCAAGCCGCAAAAGCGGTGATAAACTCAAACCACCGAGCCAATTCGGCATCTCAAATGTGCCTGATAGCGCGAAGCGGTGCCGTCGATCCTGAAGAGAGCGGGTAAAATCCGCTGCGAAATCGAATATATTTTGCGGATTACTCGTATTGACGACTCCATCATCCTCTAGTTTCGAGAGCGTGTAAACGGCGCGAAACGATGCGCTAAATCCGCTGCCAAGTTTACTCAAACGTCGGCGCAACTCAACCGTTAAACCGTTATAGACTGAGCTTCCGGTTGACGCAACCTGGTCAATTTGTGTCGGAAAGCCGGGTCCGAGCCTGCGCCCGAGCGTATCGAGAGCTAATCTGGCGCGGGAAATCGGTGTTCCCGCGGCGGCTGAAGGATTGCGTGAGGCAAGATTAACGGTCGTTATTCCACCGCTTGTTGATACTCCGTTCAAATCATTCGCGTCACCATTGACAAAGCGTAATGTCGGACTTTGAAAACCGTTTACTAAATAATCGTTATAATCGCGGAAACCTGTCGGTAAATTGTAAGGATTGGCATTAAATTCACGGAAAAGCCGCACGGTTTTGTTAAAAGTATAATTAGTTTCAAAGACAAATTTATTGCCAATTTCACGTTCAAATCCGACATTAAACTGATAGCTTTCGGGAACCTTTAACTCCGGGTCTATACGCCGTAGATTATTTGCCGGCGTTGAAAAACCAGTTTGCACCCCCGACAGAACACCAGCTTGTCGAAGCTCGGTTTCGATGGCGACGAGTTCATCGCGCGAAACGGCATTCGGAAAATTTATTCGCCGAAGAACCTGACAACGGGCGTTGTTATAAGAAGGGTCGCCTTGATTATAACAACGAAAGTTTTGCGTAGTTGCAAAGCCGGAAACCACAATCGAGTTAGTGTTATAACTCTGGCGTGTTTCCGTTAAATTTGCGTCGTCAAACGTGCGCAGAAGGACTCGATTGAAAAAAATGCCGCCGCCGATGCGAAATACACCTTTCCCATCCTTAAATGGAGAATAGGCAAGCGCCGCACGCGGTCCGAAATTGTTGTTGTCGCCGATGATGGTTTCCTTTTCAAAGCGTAATCCGAGACTTACGGTTAAGTTTTTAAAAGCGCGCCATTCGTCCTGAATAAATATTCCATAATAAGTATTTTTCTGTCCGGTTTGTCTGCCAAAGTTTCGGCGGTATTGCGTTACATTGTTGTTGAGAAAAAGGTTCACCGACTGAAAATTGAAAGTGCCGGTGGCATCCTGTAAATCCAGAAAATCCGACTTGATATTTTGCACATCCGCGCCGAACTTTAAGCTATGCGAAGCGATTACCGCGTTAAGAGTTTCTTGAAATTGAAAACGAGTTTCCGTGCGGGTCCCTGGAAAATTAAAATTAGTTTGATTAGTCGAATTTCCGGCAATCAAAGTTCCGCCCCGATTATCTGTGCCGCTTAAAGTATCGTTCAAAGTTATCAGAACAACCGGGTCGGTCGGGTTGCTCGACGCAAATTGCGGCTCAAAGCGCGAAAACTGAAAACGAAATTGATTGACTAGATTTGAATTGAAAACATAATTGTCGGTAAATTTATAAGCGTCTGTTTGACGTTTCGGTCCGAGAATCGCTTCTTCAAGCCGACTGGTGGCAGCGCGAAATTGGCGCGTGTTACGCTGCGTTCCATACTCAAAGCTAAAAGTTACATTGTGCGTATCTGTAAAATTGTGGTCAATCCGGTTTGAAAAAAGATGTTTTCGCGAAGGCGTCGCAACGGTATGGACAAACGGCGCAAACTGCGCCGCCGTTTGTCCGACCGGCACAAGCTCGAAGCGCGGATTGCCGCCGGTTGAAACAGGCAGAACAAAATTTGGATTCTGCACGACCGGAACGACCGTATCAATCAAAGTTGTGTCAAGCAAATTATTAAATTCATAAGCGGTGAAGAAAAAGGTTTTGTCTTTGAAATAACCAAATGGAATCGGACCGCCGAGCGTAAAACCCGGATTATATTCGGTGAACGGAAGACGATCAAGGCGCGGAGTGCGGCGATTATTATTAAAGGTGTTGGCGTCCAAAATTTCATCACGAAAGTACAAAAACGCGCGCCCGCGAAAATTCTTCGTCCCCGCTCGGGTTCTGATATTCACACGCCCGCCGGAAGCCCGCCCGTATTCGGCGGAAAATTGATTAGTGATAACCTGAACTTCAGAGATTGAATCAATCGAAGGCTGAAAACGTTCCTGGGCAAGCCGGTCGTCATTATTGTCCAAACCGTCAATCGTAAGATTGTTTGAGTAAGCCGTGCCACCCGATAATGAAAAGATGCCTGCTTCGGTTGGAGATGAACGCGGGTCATTTCTCGAATTTCCTCCGACACGGGCGCGGTCTTCCGCCGCATTTCGTACGGAAAGCGGCTCTTCGGCCACGCCGCCCAATGTAAAAACCAAATCGAGCGGTGAACGAGTATTGTTCGGAAGCTCCTCAATTTCCCTCTCCGTCACAGTGCCGCCGACAACCGTGCGCGTCGCGTCAACGAGCGGCGCGTCATCATCGCTAATCGTGATGGTTTGCTCCGCTTGGATTGTAGTGGGCGCGAGCGTAAAATCCAGCCGGACGTTTTGTCCCGCAATCGTTTCGAATGCAGCTCTCAGTTGGGCGCCAAAGTTATTCGCAGATGATTTGATTTGATAAACTCCTGGCTGAAGCTCGATAATTCGGTAGAGACCTTCATCGTTTGTAGTAATAGTTCGTTCGACGCCTGTTGTCAGAAGCGTTGCCGTAACGGTTGCGCCAACAATTGGTAAACCGTTTGAATCTGAAACTTTACCACTAATAGTTACATCATCGAGGTCTTGAGCAAAATTTGAAGTGGCAGCAAAGCTCAAAAACGACAAGCAAACAACCGGAACGGCAGGCAGGAATCTTCTAAAAACGCTTTTCATCGTGATTCTCCAGAAAATAACTGAAGGGATTGTTGAGAAGAATTATTGTGTCTAAAAAAGATTTACTTGTAAAGATAAAAAAGAGTTTAAGGCGAAGAAATTTAGCTCTGCTCTTTTTCAGTAGATTGCCGAATAAAAACAGAAATTTCCTGGCGCGAAATTGGAATAAGCGCTTCGGAGTTTGAAAGTATCTCGGTATGACTTGAAAAATCGTCGGCGTGAGAGCGCAGATATGCGAGGAAGCGTTCAAATTCCTGCTGCATCGTATTCATTTTCTCGCGCATATTAAGAATTATTTCAACACCGGCAAGGTTAACGCCTAAGTCTCTCGTCAGAGATAAAATTACCTCCAGGCGTTCAAGATCAGAATCTTCGTAAAGGCGCGTATTCCCGATAGAGCGCGAAGGCTTCAAAAGTCCCTCACGTTCATAAAGCCGGAGCGTTTGCGGATGAATCTCAAACAGTTCCGCCACTGCGCTGATTGTGTAAGTTTTTATCTTACGTTTCATAAACGGTTATCAGAGTTATCAGTTTTATGTTGACTGCTAACTGTTTACTCAAGTCCCATTGCCCGACGGGGATTTTCCGCATTTGCTTTTTCATACGAACGCAAAATTTCTTTTGTTTCCTCGCTGATCACACGCGGCAGAGTTATCTGCACTTCGATAAATTGATCGCCGCGCAAATTCGGATTTCTCAAACTCGGAAACCCGCGTTCCCGCAGGCGAAACTTTTGTCCCGATTCAGTCCCCGAAGGAATTTTCAGATGCGCTCTGCCCTCAACCGTCGGCACTTCTATTTTTGTGCCGAGCGCTGCCTCCGGTACGGTAATGGGAACGATAACGTATATATTATCGCCTTTGCGCGTAAAATACCGGTGCTTGCCGACATTTGTAATGATGAATAAATCGCCCGGTTCGGCGCCGAGACGCCCGCCGTGTCCTTTTTTCGCAATCCGCACGCGCGAGCCTGTATCGACGCCTGCCGGAATCTTGATTTTTACCTGTTCGGTTTTCGGCGTCACGCCTTTTCCGTTACACAAAGAACAAGGCGCGCGGCGGCGTCCTGTTCCTCCGCAGTCATTACAGGGTTGCGAAAATTGCAGCCGTCCGCCGCTTCTCTGAACTTGTCCCGCGCCTTTGCAGGTTGGACAAACGACTACCGGACCGCCCGTATCGCCCGCGCCCTGACAACGCGAGCACTGCTCGGAACGATTGACAGTGATGTTGGTCGTCAAGCCCGTCACCGACTCTTCAAAACTCAAGGCAAGCGGCATTTCAATATCCGTTCCTCTTTTCGGCATTGCGCGCGGCGGTTCAGGCTCACGTTTCGGGCTGCCGCCGCCGCTGAAAAGATCTGAAAAAATATCACGAAAACTCGAGGTCGAACTGCCGCTTCCGCCCGGCTCGAAATTGAAGCCGGAAAAATCAAAACCGCCCGCCCCGCCGCCAGCGCTTGCCCCGTAAGGTGAATTTATGTCCAGGTTATCAGCATAATAACCAAAGCGGTCAAACACCTTACGCTTCTTTTCATCAGACAAAACGTCATAGGATTCCTGGATTTCTTTAAATTTTTCTTCGGCGGTTTTGTCGTTTGGATTTACGTCCGGGTGATATTTTCGCGCCAGTTTGCGATACGCTTTTTTAATTTCGTCCGCTTTTGCGTCCTTTTTAACGCCGAGGATTTGGTAGTAATCTTTTTTTGCCATTTCTCAAAGAAAGCAGAATCATTTTCCTTTCACGGATTTTTGAAATTGAAGATAAACTCAATCGCTTCACGCACTTCGCGCATTCTTTCCGCTGAGAGATGCGTTATATACGAATCAATTTTATTTTTAGCAACCGTCTGGATATTGGTTAAATTTATTGCACAGCCTTCACGCATTCCGTCGGATTCGTCCAACCAAACTTCCGAATCATTATCACGCAGCGTAGTCGTGATTTCAGCAATCGTTACAACGTTTAATTGTGAGATAAGGTCTGTCCGCGTCAGAATCAAAACCGGACGACTCTTGTTCGGCTCCTTAAATTTATACGTAAAAATATCACCCTGTCTCACGACTCGCTCCAAACTTGTTCATCTTGCCAGATTTTATATTCTTCGGGCTGTTGCGGAAACTTTTCGTAGCTTTTGATGAATTTTTTCACTTTTTCCTCGTCAGTTCTACGGCGCTCAATTCGTTTTAGAACCTCACGCAAAGACGAATCAATAAACTCCTTCAAACTTTTGTTTTCTGATTGCGCCGCTTCATTGATTTTTACGGCTAGACTGTCCTCAATTTCGATAACTTGCATAATTTTTAGAAGCGAGCGGCGAACTGATTTAGCTCGCCGCTTATTATTCTTAAATTACTTCTTCTCGTCGTCGACATCAACGTATTCGGCATCAATCACGTTGTCGTCATTGCCCGAAGTTGAAGATGTCGCGTCTCCGCCAGCGGTTGCCGAAGATGCTTGTTCGGTTGCTCCGTCCGCTGCATCCGTTTGCGTTCCCGCTTGACTGTAAAGAACTTCAGCGAGTTTGTGCGAAGCGGTTTGCAAAGTTTCAAAAGCCGTATTCATTGCATCCGGGTCAGTTCCCGCTAAAGCGGTTTTGGCTCCGGCAATGGCACTTTCAATATCACCCGCCGCGCTTGCATCAAGCTTATCTTTGCTTTCGCCGAATGTTTTTTCGACGTTATAGACAAGACCGTCGAGACGGTTGCGGGCTTCGATTTCCGCTTTTTTCTTCTCGTCTTCTCCGGCGTGAGATTCGGCATCCTTCATCATCCGGTCAATTTCATCTTTCGACAAACCGCTCGTTGATGTAATCGTGATTTTCTGCTCGCGCCCCGTGCCGACATCTTTTGCCGAAACATTGACGATACCGTTGGCGTCGATATCAAACGTCACTTCGACTTGCGGCATACCGCGCGGCGCCGGGGGAATACCGACCAGATGGAATTTGCCGAGCGTTTTGTTGTCAGTTGCCATCGGACGTTCACCCTGCATGACGTGAACTTCGACTGATGTCTGGTTGTCCGAAGCGGTCGAGAAAATTTCCGATTTGCGCGTCGGAATCGTTGTATTCCGCTGAATCATCTGCGTCATTACGCCGCCCAGGGTTTCAATTCCCAAAGTCAGAGGCGTGACGTCAAGCAATAAAATATCGGTTTTTTCGCCCGATAAAACGCTTGCCTGAACCGCTGCGCCGATTGCCACAACTTCATCCGGATTAACCGATTTGTTCGGCTCTTTACCGAAAAATTCTTTAACCATTTCCTGAACCTTCGGAATTCTGGTTGAACCGCCGACGAGAACAAGTTCATCAATATCCTTCGGCTCTAAACCGGCATCTTTAATCGCCTGCTCGACGGGTGGCATCAATTTTTTCAGAATCGGCTCGACGAGTTGTTCAAATCTGGAGCGCGTCAGTTTCATCACCAGATGCTTCGGTCCCGATTGGTCAGCCGTAATAAACGGCAAGTTGATTTCAGTCTCCATTGCGCTCGACAATTCAACCTTCGCTTTTTCTGCCGCTTCTTTGAGACGCTGCAAAGCCATCTTGTCCGATGTTAAATCGATGCCCTGGTCGCGTTTGAATTCTTCGATAATCCATTTAATCAAGGCTTCGTCAACATCGTCGCCGCCGAGGTGTGTGTCGCCGTTCGTTGATTTTACTTCAACGACGCCTTCACCGACTTCCAGAACGGAAATATCGAACGTTCCCCCGCCGAAGTCAAAAACGGCGATCGTTTCATCTTTCTTTTTGTCTAAACCATAAGCAAGCGCCGCGGCGGTCGGTTCGTTGACAATTCGCATCACTTCGAGACCGGCGATTTTGCCCGCGTCTTTTGTCGCTTGCCGCTGAGCGTCATTAAAATATGCCGGGACGGTAATGACGGCTTTGTCAACTTTTTGTCCTAGATAATCTTCAGCCGATTGCTTTAATTTTTGCAAAACCAAAGCCGCAATTTCCGGCGGGCTGTATTGTTTGCCGGAAGCGTCGATGCGAACGTCGCCGTTTCCGGCTTTTTCCACTTTATACGGAACTTGTTTAATTTCACCACCGACTTCCTCAAAGCGGCGACCCATAAATCTTTTTATTGAGTACAGTGTATTTTCGGGATTTGTAACTGCTTGGCGCTTTGCAACCTGCCCGACAAGGCGATTTCCGTCTTTGGTAAATGCGACAACCGAAGGAGTTGTGCGTCCGCCTTCCGAATTTGTAATGACAACCGGTTCGCCGCCTTCCATGACGGCAACAACCGAGTTTGTAGTTCCTAAATCAATTCCTATAATTTTGCTCATTTAACTTCTCCATAATAAAAAATATTGCTCTTCAACTCATAAAAAGAACACTCAGGCTTATCTGAGCTAAATTAGATTATAAGATATGAGTGTCTTGCTGTCAAGTTTATCTGAGCGTGAAGTCGTGAGATGTTTTCAAACACTTTCTATATTTTGTGAAGTGTTTTCATTCATCAATTTCGCGACGAAAAAAATGTAATGAACACCGGAGAAAAGTGCCAGCGCAACCACACTCGTATAAACGGTCGGGAGATAAAAGCTTCTGAGAACAGGAAAAACAGCGGCGATGAGTATCAAACAAACTGCGACTATCTGAACAACGGTACTTGCTTTTCCAAGCCAGGATGGTTTGAAGCCGCGAAAGTTCGTAATAATGAAAATCGCTCCAGCGACGGCAATAATTAAGATATCGCGTCCGATGACGGAAGCGGTTACCCAAAACGGTACGGGCAGATGGCGCGTTGGCGGAAAAACATTCGGCAGAGTCATAATAATAAAAGCCGTTGTCATCAGAAGTTTATCGGCAATTGGGTCGAGAATTGTGCCGAGTTCCGATTGTTGATTAAATCGCCTGGCGACGAATCCGTCAACGCCATCGGAAATTCCCGCGACGAGAAACGTCATCAACGCCCAACCGCTCTGACCGTAATAAAGCAGAATAGCAAAAACAGGGATCAAAGCCATTCTCAAAAAGGTGAGCAAATTCGGAATTGTAATAATGTTTGAAGCCATTTGGATTTTGGAATAGATATGAAAAGACAAATACTGATTTTAAATTTCTCCAAGACCGGTTTGAGTAATTTATTAAGCTTCTTAATCAACTTAAATAAACATTTATCTTCTTTCAATCCAAAATTCAAAATCTAAAATCCAAAATTAAACTGAAAGTAGTTCGATCAAAGAAATCTCCGGCGGGCACCCATAGCGCATCGGCAGGACGACCGTTCCGATGCCGCGTGTGATATATACCTGCGTCTCTTTGCGCCGGTACAAGCCGCTTGCAAATTTACGACGCGGCAAAATTCTTTTTTCCTCGTCGCGTAGTTTTATTTGTCCGCCGTGCGTGTGTCCGCTGAGCATTAAATCAATACGAGCGCGGGCGGCGCGATACAGAATTTTCGGATTGTGCGCCAGAAGGAGTTTCATTTCATCGGGAAAAGAACCGCGCAGCGCGGCACGCAAATCAGTTTCCCCAACCATATAATCGTCAACACCGCATAGCCAAAACGACGAATCGCGCGCCGTAAACCGAAATCCTTCGTTGATCAAAACCTTAATATTCGCCTCGCGCAGATGATTTGTCACAAGTTCGGCGTCCGTCCAATGATCGTGATTGCCGAGACACGCAAAAGTTCCGAATTCCGATTCGAGTTTTCCCAATACTTTTGCCACTGGCGCGATATATTCGGTTTCGTGTGAAACAAAATCCCCGGTTAAAAAGAACATATCGGGTTCGAGTGAATTGGAAATTTCAACGGCACGCGTAATGTGTTCGAGGCTTGTAAAAGGACTGTGATGAACATCGGACAGGTGGACAAGCCTAAAGCCTTCAAGGTTTTTCGGGAGACGTTTGAGTCGAATCTGAGTTTTATCAATCGTCAAACTGTTGGCTTCATTCAGAGCGCTTCGCGCAACCAGCGAAAAATTGCTTGCCAAATCGCGCAGAGGCGTCTGTGAACCGACAACGGAAGTGATTTTTTTGGACAGTCTAACCTTTTGAGGTTCGGCAATTTTCATAACTTTTCACAAATGTTTAGGATTCAAATTTTTAGACGGAAAGCGTGATTATAAACTTTGCAAGATTGAAAAGTCTATTACAACGGCAAAACCAACTCTTTTATCAACTTTATTACGCCCGAAATTACGCGCATTTGTGCTACCGGCACAATAAAAAAACATTACATATTTGTCTTTTTGTTGTGGATCCATTTTGTTCTTTATAAAATTTGCAAAGTTACAGGCTTTTATTAGAAAATTCTTTTTTATGAAACAAACTTTTTCCGAGAATACGCTTCACAACGTCTATTCAAAACTGGACAATCAGCAACCATCCACTCAAATATCTAACACGAATCGCGCGCCGGTCCACGTCGTTTATGGCGGCGCGCATCTTTTTAAATCGGACACTCCGCAAAAACTCGGCAAAATCGCGCTTAAATCACTCGAAACTTTTGCACCAAATTTTGCTCGATTTGCTCAGGCAATGTGGCTGAAAGGTGCGGACACGTTGCCGCATTCCGATAATATAATCAACGATTTGGAATTTCAGCTCGTTGAAAACGCGGACAAAGTTAAACGCGAAAATTTTCCGGCTTGGACGGCGTGGACAATTTATCAAAAGATGCTGGAAAAATTAAGCCGCGAACCAATCGAAGATTTTCGAATAGATTTTGAAGACGGTTATGGGATTCATCCTGACGAGGAAGAAAATTCGCACGCCATTTCTGCTTCCGGCGAACTTGCTGAAGCATTTTTGCAAAACACAATCACGCCCTTTTCAGGTTTTAGGATAAAATCGCTCGCCCCGGAAACTTACCGACGCGCAATCAAAACCCTGGATTTATTTCTGACAAATTTTATTGAAAAAAGCGCTGGGAAATTACCGGAAAACTTTGTCGTTACATTGCCGAAGATTACGCGCCCGGATGAAGTAGCAGTTTTAGCTGAGTTGCTCGGCGAATTTGAAAAGCAACACAACCTGACGAAAAATACGGTGAAAATCGAAATTATGATTGAAACTCCGCAGGCGATCGTTAATGAAAAAGGTGAAATCGTTTTAAGAAGTTTGGTTGAAGCGGCAAATGGTCGCTGCACATCGGCACATTTCGGCGCGTATGACTACACGGCTAATTTTGCAATTGCGGCGACGCACCAGAATCTCCGGCACGAAGGCTGTAATTTTGCCCGTCAAATGATGCAGATCGCTTTGTCGCCCGTGGGCGTCAGACTTTCCGATTCGGTGACGATTGAGATACCGACGCCAATTCATCCGGGTGAAAATTTGACCGGCAAACAGATAGAAGAAAACCTCCTAGTTGTTCACACCGCCTGGCGCAAACATTTTAATAATGTCACCGACTCGCTCATCAATGGCTTTTATCAAAGTTGGGATTTGCATCCCGCTCAACTCGTTCCCCGATACGCAGCGGTTTACGCGTTCTTTTTAGAAAGTTTTGAAGAGCAGGGAAAGCGTCTGCACGGATTTTTAGACAAAGCGACACAGGCAACGTTGACGGGTAATCAGTTTGACGACGCGGCTTCGGCGCAAGGACTTCTTAATTTTTTTACGCGGGCTCTAAGCTGCGGCGCAATGACGGAAATTGAAGTTTTTGAAGCAACCGGTTTGAGTAAAAACGAATTAGATTCCGCTTCATTTACTGAAATTATGAAAAACAGAAAAGGAAAAGAAGCTGATTAATAATTGACTTAGGTTTCCGATGCAAAATATCGTCTAAATTTTGCGCCGACGTAGTTATATAATAAAAGCATCTGCCTTGAATAAAGCAGATGCTTTTGCAAAATAAAAATTGGAGCTTAATTATTTGCCGCTTCCGTTTTCGTGCAATGCTCGTTAAAAGCAGAAACGAGCGCCTGCGCAATCTGCATCGGGTGACGACCTTCAAGGTCTTTCCGCTCAAACATCTGGACTAATTTACCGTCTTTGATCAGACCGATAGCGGGCGATGAAGGCGCGTAACTTGTAAAATAATCACGGGCAACATCGGTTGCATCAATGTCGGCGCCGGCAAAAACCGTAATCGAACGGTCGGGTTTGACTTCGTTTTGCAGAGCTTGCGCAATTCCGGGACGAACTCCGCCCGCCGCGCAGCCGCAAACCGAATTGACTATAACCATCAATGTTCCGTCGGTTTTTTCGACGGCTTCCTTAACCGCTTCCGGCGTTTTTGTTTCTTCAATTCCAAGCTGCGCCAACTCCTGGCGCATTCCGTGGATCATAATTTCTGGATATGGCATAATTCTTTTATTTCCTTATATTTGACTGAATGTTATACAGTGATATACAGCTAATTTAGCAATAACCTTTTTACTGCGTATCGCTCTATAGTAGCACATAATAGCTACATTATCGGATACAGTCCTTTGAAATCGCAAGCCAAAACTGCTAGACTGCTTTTGCTTAATTACATATTTAGTTTTCAAAGAACTAAAGAAACGGTTTGAGAATACACGCT